>JANONZ010000319.1:0-4264 GCA_031421095.1 Thermomicrobiales bacterium | reverse complement strand
GACGATCACGGTAGCTGGCATCAGTGCGCCCCCCGCCCCCGACAGGGGCAAACGAAAAGGCCCCCGGCCACGTGGCCTGGGACCCGGATAGACCTCTCCCGTGTCGCGCCGCCGGCGGTCCGGCGGGTCGCCATCTTCTCGTCGCTCGGGCGCCTCACGGGACGGCCGATACGCACTGCAAGCGCGATCGCTGGTCTCCTGGTTCGCGGGTCGCACCCGCTCATTGCGAGGACGCCGGGAGTATAGCAGGGCGCGTCAGGCGACTACACGATGTCGGGCGCGGCCGCCTTGCAGTCAGGCCATCGCGCTCATGATCGGCGCCCCGCATTCCACCTCGTAGTCGGCCGCCGTGTACGGGCGCAGCCGGATCGAGACGTCCTCGGGGCGCACGATCTCGCCGCCGTTGACGGTCAGGACCGGCACGAACTGCTGTGCAGCCCGCTCGGTGTGGCCGAAGGCATCGGTGTAGTCGTAGCTGCCCGACTGGATCCGGAAGACGGCGATATCGGCGCGCCGTCCCAGCTCTAGGGAGCCGATCTCGGCTTCGCGGTGGATCGCCCGGGCCGGTCGCAGCGTCGAGGCCTCCACGACCTCACTGAGCGAAAGTCCTGCGTGCAGAAACTTCGACATCGTGGTCAGCATGTCGAAGACCGGCCCTTCCACGCACAGGCGATGAAGATCGGTGGAGATCGTGTCGAGCCCGAAGCCCTGCTCGACGGCACGACGATAGATGCCCCAGTCGAAGCTGCCGCAGCCGTGCCCGACATCGAAGATGACGCCGCGTCGCTTCGCGTCCCAGACCTCCGGAAGGATGTCCTGCTCGCCACCGAAGAGCAGGCCGTCGTCGTCGGCGATGAACGTATGGGTGACGATATCGCCGGGCCGAAGCCGCGGCAGGACTCGACGCAGATCGGCCCCACTCGAGACGTGGACCATGAGCGGCACGCCTCCGCCTTCGGCAGCCTGAAGCGCCGCCTCCAGCACGGCCATGATGTTCGTGCCGCAGGGCTGTGTGCCGAGGCGGGCCTTGACCCCGACGATGACGTCCGGGTGGCGGCGGATCATCTCGATCGTATCGGCCACGCGGACGTAGCGGAGATCCTCCAGCTCGCCGGCCAGCATCGACGCGCAGCCCAGTGAGCCGATGTGCAGGAAGACGCGAACGCGAACCGGTGACGCTTCCAGCGAACGGCGCCGGAACTCCGGAAAGTTCTCGTAGCCAGACGTGCCCGCGTCACAGGGCGTGGTCACGCCGCTCCGCAGGTTGATCAGGGGATCGATGCCCCACGGGCTGCCCTCGTACCAGTGCCCGTGCAGGTCCACCAGGCCCGGGCTCACGATCGCGCCCGTGACGTCGATGTTCACTGCTGCGCCGCCTGCCGCGCCGCCTGGCGGCAGCAGCCCGGCGATCCGACCGTCGCGGACCACGACGTCCAGCGATGTGTCGATCCCCTGGGCGGGATCGACCACCCGGCCGCCCACCAGCACGAACTCACCCACGGACTGCCCTCCTCCGATCCAACCCAGCGAGTATCAGGTTCCTGGGAAGGCGCTGTCCGACCCCTCGGGCCCAAGCGTACCAGTCCACTGACCCGTGCCGCCGACCCCTCGGCGGCCGTACATCCGGCAAGGTGGCACCGGTACCTCCGGACCATCGGCTGGTGGCACCGCGCCACGTAGCCTTGCCGTGTGGTACGCCTGTTCGGGGTCCTGGCATTGGCTGCTCCCGTCGCCCTGGGCCTCCTCTTCCTGACCACGCCGGATCTCACGGCGTCCTGGGTCGACGATGGTGTCCGCTCCGTGGTCGCGGCGTTCGCCGCTGGGACGGTGGGTGTCGCACTCACCTCGGCGGCGTTCTGGGTGCTCACGCACCTGAGGTTCAGACGCCTGGTCGATGCGGCTGAGCGCATCGCCGCCGGCGACTACAGCGTGTCGGTCTCGTCCGGCGGCAGAGGCCTGGAGTCGCGCCTGGGCAAGGCCATCAACGGCATCTCCGCCTCGCTCGCCGACACGCACGACCGCGCGACCTTCGACCGGCTGACCGGCGTCACCAACCGCCAGACGCTCCTGGCCCACCTCTACGCGGAGCTCGAGAGGGCGACTCGCTACGAGCGCCCGTTGTGCGTGGCGTTCATCGATATCGACAACTTCAAGTCGGTCAATGACACGTACGGCCACGCGGCCGGCGACGTGGTCCTCCGGGGCGTCGCCCAGACCATCTCGGAGAACCTCCGGTCGAGCGACCTCATCGGCCGCTACGGAGGTGAGGAATTCATGCTGATCCTGACCGAGACCAACGTCGAGGAGGGCGCCGCACTCAGTGAGAAGCTGCGCACCCTCGTCGAGCGCGCCCGGTACCCGATCCAGGGCAACACCGTTATGACGGTCACCATCTCGATCGGCGTCGCGGGTGGCGTCGGTCAGCAACTGCGCATGGAGAACCTCGTTCGCGACGCCGACGCGGCGATGTATTCAGCCAAGTCGCTCGGGCGCAACCAGACCTACATCTTCGAGGAGCCCGACGACGACGCTCGGGTGCCGCGAGCCCCCGTCTCCGAAGCGGGTCGCGCCCGGGCCATGGAAGTCGGCCGCCTGGCCCGCAACGCCGCCACTGCCGCGCTGACCTCGGTCCTCGCCCCGCTCCCCCACTACGGCGGCCAACCGTCCGCCCTGATCGCCGCGATCGTCGTGGCGATGGCCCGCCAGCTGCAGCTGCCCGAAAGCGACGTGGAGCGCATCCGGGTCGCCGCGCTCCTCCACGATGTGGGCAAGGTCGCGGTACCGGCGGAGATCCTCGACAAGCCAGCTGCCCTGTCGCCGGCCGAATGGCGGACCGTCGTGCAGCACCCACGTCTCGGCCAGGTCATCCTGGAGCACGCGGCGGCCCTCCGCGACGCCGTGCCGATCATCCTCCATCACCACGAACGCTACGCGGGGCACGGCTATCCGTATGGCCTGCGCGCGAAGGAGATCCCGCTGGGCGCGCGGATCGTCGCCATCGCCGACGCCTACGACGCGATGATCAGCGACCGGCCATACAGGCGCGCCATCAGCCACCAGGCGGCCATCGCCGAGTTGCGCGAGCACGCCGGGACGCAGTTCGACCCGGAGCTCGTGGGCCTCTTCTGCGACCTGTACGCCACGCGCGCGCCGAAACCGGATCCGGCCATCCTCGCCATCACCAACCCGTTCAAGGAAGCGGCGGAACGGCGGACGCGTCGACCACTGACGGCAGCTACCACGTCCCAGACGATGGCCGCCGATGCGAGCGGCACCGTCGATCTCGAACAGCGCGCCCCGACATCGCCGCGTCGCCGAAGCGACGGCCCGAAGTCCGGACCCGGTGAGCGCGGGGTCGCCGCCAGCTGACACGGTCGGGCGCACGACGCACGGGCCTTGTAGGTGGCGTGGTCGTTGCGCAGGACCGACTACTGTTCGGGGCCCTCAAGGTTGACGGTCACCGGCCCGTCGCCAACTCGGACGACGATCCCTTCGTTCGGATCGGCGCCAGCGTTCCCTTCGCGATGCACGAGCCCCTTGGGGATGAAACCAAAGTCCCCGGGACTGATCTCGATGCGGTCCCGTCCGCCCGGGCCGAAGTCAACGAAGAACCGGCCCCGGATGGAGTACGCGTATGTGTCATGGCCGGGATGGACGTGCCAGTCCGAGGCCTGATGCGGGGCGTTCTCGACACGACCGAACCAGACGTGCTCGTCGGCGAACGCTTCGAAGCGAACGACTCCCGGGGTCAACGTCCCGGCTCGACGCAGGTCGTTCTTCGTCACGAGGATCGGTCGGTCCGCCACGCGCCCTCCACTCAGCAAGTCTCTGATCAGCGGACGCTGACCTGCACTCGCTGGACCAGGTTATTGCCAAGCCCCTGGTAGTTCCAGGGCTGTACGAGCGGCTGGACCTCGCCGGCCGAGTCGGTCGCCCGGCATGCCTCGAGCGGCATCCCACGATTGCGGGCGGCGAGCTGGAGCTCCTCGAACGTCAGCGGCCCGTCGGTCGGCTCCAGCGTAGGCGCGGTCTCCATGACTGCAAACCGTACAGTGCGTGTCAATCGCCCTTGCGAGCGCCGCGCAACAGGTCGAAAGCGGCAGTGCATCACGGGATACGTGGCGGTGCAGGGCTCCTTGCTAGCGTGACGGTGTCATCCCGCCGGAGACGCAGGGTCGAGATCGGCGCAGCCGGCCGACCGGGAAGGAGATCGGACCATGAACAAGGTCCTCCTCACAGGCCGCCTCACGCGCGACCCGGAGAT
>JANONZ010000318.1:0-1596 GCA_031421095.1 Thermomicrobiales bacterium | reverse complement strand
CCGACGGCTAGCCCGATGCCCGCGAGGCCCGCGGTCGCGAGCCCAAGCACGCCGATGCCCGCGACAGGTGCGACCAGATCGCCGGCCTGCGTGGCGACCGCGATCCCGATGAAGACGGCGACGACCGATGTCATCAGTCCGATCCCGGCCAGCGCGCCGAAGCTGCTGCGCACCGCCCAGCTGACGCGCGACCGCGGCGTCGACAGCACCACCTCGAGCCGGCGGCGGCCCTCGTCGGTGGCCCAGCCGGCCAGGAAGGAGGCGCCGGCAAGTCCGAAGATGAACGAGCCGAAGCCGAAGAACGTGAGCTGCAATACCGCCGAGGGCTGACTGATATCGAGCTCGGGGTAGATCGACTTCATGATCGCGGTGATCTGCGGCAGCGACCCGAAGCTCTGCGCGAAGGCTTTCGCCGAGGCGACGATGAGCATGCCGTACACGCCGATCCCGAGACCCCAGCCGATCGCGACGCCGGCCCGATCCGCCAGCTGTCGGGTGAACGGCCCCGTGACGCCGGCCGGCAGCGACGGGACGCGGAGCCAGCCGACGTTGGCGACGCTCCCGACGTCGCGCCGGCCGAACGTCACGACGCCGATGGCCAGCAAGACGGCGTCAGCGCCGGCCAGGAACACCACCGAACCCCAATCAGCGACGCCCGCGATGGGCCGATGGCCAGCGGTCCAGGTGAAGAACGACAGCGGCTTGAGGGCGTCGATGACCGGCGACAGCGTCGCATAGCTATAGATGAGATAGCTCGCGAACAGCGCGATGAGCCCGAGGGCCAACGCCCGGGTCCGACCCAGATGCGGCGCGGTCGCGAACGACACGCCGCCTGCGGCCAGCATCATCAGGCCATACAGGAGGACTTGGCCGAGGGCTGCGGAGATGGAGATCTGGTCCCCCGGCAGTGACCCGAAGACGTGGCCGACGCCCCACAGGCTGACGGCGAGGAGGAGCATCGCGACCGTCAGAGCGGTCAGGTGGCCCGCCAACTTCTCCAAGGCGATCGTCCGCCGGCCCTGCGGCGTGGATGCCAGAAGGTCCAGACTGCCGCGGGCGGCCTCCCCCGCCAAGGTCCCGGACAGGGCGAGGACCGGCCACAGCCCCAGGACGACCGGCAGCGTGTTGCCGACGCGCCACGACAGGAAGCCGCCCAGAGTCTCCAGGTTGATCGGCTCTCCGAGGAGACCTCGCAGGGCGAGCGGCAGCGCTGTCAGGGCCGCGATGAACTGGTGGCGAAGCTCGATCGTGGAGAACTCCGGCGCGGCGCCGTACGGAGCGCCCGTTCCGAGCATGAACAGCCCGGCCACCACGCCCACGACCAGCGCCGCCCGCCGGCTGTCACGGACCGTCTTGCCATAGATCGACCCGAGCCCGCCGATCCGCGACCAGAGGCTCGGGCGGGTCAGGACCCGCGCGTCCGCGGTCATCGCCCGTCCGGTTCGCCCGCGGCCGTGACGATCGGGTGTTCGCCGTACTGCGCGAGGAACACATCCTCGAGGTTCGGTTCGCGGCTGACGACGTCGACGAGACCGTGCGGGGCCGCGGCCGCGATGACGGCCCCGATCGGTCCGATCACGCGCATCCGGATCGTGT
>JANONZ010000317.1:0-2272 GCA_031421095.1 Thermomicrobiales bacterium | reverse complement strand
GGGTCGGCGCGAAGCTGGGTCATGATCCCGGGCAGCACCTGAGACTCAGCCTCGCGCCGAACGAGCACCGCTGCCTCGGCGCGGCTGACATCGCCAACGTCCGGTCTCGCGAGGTAGGCGTCGATATCCGCTTCGGCGGCCACGGGGACCACGTGGTCGATCATTGCCTGCAGGTACAGCCCGCGGCGCTGCGTCTCTCGAAACTGGGCCATCGTGACGCGCATCCCGGCCATCGCGCTACGGAAACCGTCCTCCCCGCCAGAGCTCTGCCGGACCTTGGCGACCTCGGCGTCGATCGCCTCGTCAGTGACATGCACGCCCTGACCTTCCATGAAGTGGCGCGTCAGCACGTCACCGACGATCGAGTCGACGTTGGCCTGAACGGCCGACCGCCACGTTGCGAGGTCACGAGGTTGCGGCCGGCCCATGACTTCCGCGGCCTCCAGTTGCTCCGCGACCGCGGCCCAGGTCACCGGCTCGTCGTGCACGCGGGCGACGACCGTCTCTGGTGCGACCTTCGGTGGCGACCAGGTCTCCGCTCCGACCATGAAGACCGCGAGCACCAGCCCGGCAACGGTCATGCCGCCGACGAGCACGAGCGCCATGGTCCGGAATCCCTTGCGCCGGATCGGCTTCGATCCGAGTTTTCTTGAGACGGCGCCTCGGCGCGGCCTGCTCATGGCCGTGCGTCGTCGAGGGTCTGCGCGTGAAGCCTCTCCACCGCCGCTCCGTAGGCTCGGACCTCATCGGTCAGGACGAAGCGATCCCGGTCGTTGACGACGGCGACGCGCGAGAAACGAAATTCGCGTTCACCCTGCACGACGACGGCGGTGACGCCATTCGCAAAGATGGCGCATGCGACGACGAGCCGGAGGAACGGGCGGATCGATGCCTGGTCGCTCATGGCGCGATCTCACTGATGTCCGCGATCCTGCGCCGGATGCGGGAGCGCCGGTACCGCCACAGGAAGAACCCGACGGCCGCCACGACGATCACGAGGACCAGGCCCAGGAGTCGCCAGGGGACCACGAACGTCTCGGCCTGGACGACGATCGTGGCGTAGTCCTGGGCGCCTCGCTCGTAGACGATCTCGGTGGTGACCGATGCCGGCCCGAACCATGGCAGCGTCGGCCCCGTCGTCGCAAAGCCGCCGGTCGCGCCGCGCAGGATCGTCGACGCGGCCGCCTGCCGTTCGGTGGGATCGCTCGCCGTCCACGACCGGTATGCATCGACCGCGACCGCCCGGACGAACGTCTCCCCGACGTTTGCGACGCGCGTCTCGGTTCGGGCCCTCGGACCGATCAACGCATCGAGACTCAACTCATCCGGGAACTCCACGAAGAGATCGTTGGACGTCACCTGGATCTCACGCCCGAGGGGGCGGCCCTCGGGGGCGAGCTCGATGAGGATGGCCGCGCCGAGCCTGCCCGAAACGGCGATCTCGCCGCTGCCGGCGGGCGCCGAGGTGATGAACACGCCGGCCTGGTAGCCGCCCGGCGCGGCACCCGCGGGCACCTCGACGATCACCTGGATCCTCGCCTGGCCTCTCGGCTCGAGCCGGAGCGAGGTGACATCCGTCCGCACCCAATCGATCACGGCGAACGTGTTCGCCGGCGCCGTGCTGTCGTCGATGAGGAAGTCACCGACTGCGACCCGCACGTCGAGCGTGGCATCGTCCTGATTGTAAACCGTGACCAGCTGGGCGGCGGTCTGTCCGGGCTCTGCCTCGAACACGAGCCGCGATGGACTGACCGCGAACGAGACGCCCTCGGCGGCGACGCTCGAGCCAGCCGCGAGGACTGCGAGGACAAGACCGACGAAGGCGACAGACCCTCGGCGAATGGCCGGCCGGCGGGTTCGCCGGCCCTGGCGGTGATGGACGTTCTGCATAGGATGCTCCTGGAGTCGAGGGGTTACGGGCTGGTGGCCGTGAACAGCAGGACTGTCCGGTAGCGCAGCCCGACCGGGTCACTGAACTGGGTCGTGAGCTGGTACTGGAGGTACGTGTCCACGCCGGCCGGGGGCGTGGCCACGGTGGCAGGCGCCCCGATCGTCGCGTTCACGTCGCTGAGAGCCGTGTAGGTCGCGGCGCCGGGGGTGGCCACGCCCGGGTTCACGCGCCAGCCCATGCGGCTGACGGGCACCGTGTTCAGGCCCGAGGTGAAGACCGCGTCGTCGCCCGGGGTCTCGTCGATGGCGTTGGTGCCGATCGACTTGACGGCGAGGGTCCAGCCGCCGTTCGACTTGACGTTGGCGACCGTGGCACCGACCG
>JANONZ010000316.1:0-1826 GCA_031421095.1 Thermomicrobiales bacterium | reverse complement strand
GGACTCACCGCGGTCAGCGGCCAGACCGCGGAGGCCCTCGAGCCAAGGCTCAAGGCCCTCGTGCGGCGGGAGCTGTTCGACGTCGAGATGGATCCGCGCAGCCCGGAGCGGGGTCAATACCGGTTCATCCAATCGCTTATCCGCGAGGTCGCCTACGGGACCCTGGCGAAGCGCGAGCGGCGCGCCCGACACCTCGCCGCGGCTCGCTATTTCGAGACGCTCGGCGACGACGAACTGGCCGGTGTCCTCGCCTCCCACTACGTCGCGGCCCACGCTGCCTCGGCCGACGGCGCGGAGGCCGATGCCGTCGGGATCCAGGCGCGCCTGGCTCTGTCGGGCGCGGCCGAGCGGGCCGCGACACTCGGTGCCCACGACCAGGCGATCTCGTACGTTCGCCAGGCGATCGCGATCACCGCCGATCCTGGCGAGCGCGCCACCCTGCACCTTCGGGCGGCGGCGTCCGCCAACGCAGCCGCGCGACACGACGATGCCCAGGCACTCGTTCGCGCGGGGATCGACCTCGCCCGGTCCGCCGAACCACCGCACGATGCCGGCGCCGGCGAGGCACTCCTGGGCGAGATCCTCATTGACTCCGGGCAGCCGGCGGAGGCGATCGCGGTTCTCGAGGCCGCCATCGTCGGATTCCCCGCCACGGGCAGCGACGAAGTCCGAGCCGCGATCCTGGCGAACCTCTCGCGTGCGTTCATGCGGAGTGGCGAGCCAGCCAAGTCGATCCATGCGGCCGACCTGGCCCTCGATCTCGCGGAGCACCTCGGCCTCGAGCGGATCATCGCCGAGACGTTCAACAACAAGGGCTCTTCTCTGGGGTATCTGGGTCGACAACGCGAGGCCGTCGCCCTGCTCAACGCCGCCGTGGACCTGGCCCGGACCGGCGGCTTTGTGGCAGCAGAGATCCGGGCGCTGAGCAATCTCGCCACCGTGAGCGACGACGGCCCGCGGCGCGTCATCGAGGTCCTCGGGCTCGCGTTGGACCTGGCCCGCCGAATCGGGAACCGGTCGTTGGCGAATTGGGCGGGGACCAACCGGCTCTTCATGATCCACGGGATGGCCGATGGGTGGGACGAAGCCCTCGCCGGGGCAGAAGAGGACCTCGCCGACGCTCGTGCTCACGCGGTCGCGAGCCCTCTCGACGAGATTCGCAGTCTGGTCGCCCAGGGCTGGATGCGGGTCGCGAGGGGCGAGTCGAACGATGTGATATTGGCCAGCCTCGAGGACCTTGCGGAACGGACATCGGACGGATTCGGCGGCGCTGGTGTGCACATCCTGCGCGGTGAACGGGCGTTGCTCGCGGGCGAGCACGCCGAGGCATGCCGAGAGTTACTACTCGCTTCGGATGAACAAAACGTGGGCTATCTCTTTCTAGCGGGCGCTCTTCGGGCGGCCCTCTGGGGCGACGACCTTGTGACAGCCCGAGCCATCGCCGAGCGATTCGATGCCCATCCGAACTCGTCGGCCTGGATCGCGGCCGCTCGGATCGCTGCCCGCGCCGGCATCGCCGCTCTCGAGGACCGAGTCCCTGACGCGGTCGCCGGCTATGGCCTTGCGCTCGCTCGGCTTCGCGCGATGGGCGAGGACTTCGAGCAGGCGTGCACCGGTCTCGATTTTGTGCTCCTCGTCGGTCCGGATGAACCGTCAGCACGGGCGGCCGCCGAGGAGGCGCGAGCGATCTTCGAGCGCATCCGCGCTCGGCCGTTTCTGGATCGGCTCGACGCGGCGGTGGCCCGGCACCGAACGGACGGCGTGCGAGACGCGGCCCTCGCTCCGGTCCCGTCGTCGCGTGACCATCGCTAGGATGCCGCCCAGCG
>JANONZ010000315.1:0-16413 GCA_031421095.1 Thermomicrobiales bacterium | reverse complement strand
CCGACCACCGACAAGGCGTCGATCACGCCGCGCGGGATCAGGCGGCGAAGCTCTTCCATCACCTCAGGCGACCAGGCCTGCGGCGCCTCACGCATGAAGCGCCGGAAGTCGTCGGGAAGGTCGTCAGTCAGTTCGTCGAGAACGGGCTCGATGATCGCCCGGCTGCTCCACAGGGCGTGACTGACGCCCCGGCGAACGCCTTCCGGAATCGGGTCGTCTTCATGGTCGAGAATGCTCACGTAGAGCCAGCTGGCCAGCTTGATGTCGTCCCACGACCGGCCCGCCTTGTCGAGACCGCGCTGGATGTGCTCTTTGCAGTAGTCGATGCCCCACTTTGTGGCGAAGCTGCCCATCAGGACGCCGTCGGCGAGCTCGCCGGCGGTGCGCAGGACGTGAACGCCGCGGGAGGCCACCCAGATCGTCGGAACGTGCGCCGGATCGAGCGGGAAGTCCAGCTTGCCCCCGAGGAACTTGATCACCTCGCCGTCGACGGTAACCCGCTCGCCGGCCCACAGTCCGCGCATGACCTGGATCGACTCGCGGATCGCGACGGCCGGGCGAACGACCTCGTAACCCGGCATCGTCTCGAAGTGGCTACCGGCCCCGAAGATGATGTTGAGACGGCCCTCGCTGGCTTCCGCGACGGTGGCAGCAGCCTGGGCGACGAGCGCCGGATGGCGGGTGACGCCGTCCGTCACGCTGGTGCCGATCGTCAGCCGCTCCGACGCCATCGCCGCGATCCCGAGGCGAGCCCAGACGTCGCGCGTCCACTTCTCGTCGGCGTGATACAGGCCGTCATACCGGAGGAGCTCGCACAGCTTGACGAACTCCACGAACCGACGATGGGGCACCTCGCCGAGCTCGGCGATTGACACTCTCATGGGAATCCCTTCAGTCGGAGGTGGGGACGAAGCGCGGGATCGAGACCTCGTCAGTGATGGGGTCAAACGTCACGCGGACCGCGCTGCCCGCCGGCAGCGGCGGCGAAGACAGCGGCAGGACGTTGCTGAACATCCGCGGGCCTTCCGCGAGTTGGACCAGGACGACGTTGTAGGGCACCTGCGCCTCGTAAGCCTTGTTGTAGGAGCGCTGAAACATGACCGCGCTCAGGATCTCGCCGTCGCCCGACAGGTCGCGCCATTCGGCCGCACCCGACAGGCACACCGGACACGTCTCGGAAATCGGGTAGCGCAGGTGGCCCGCGGGAACGCACGCCTGCAAGCGGAGGACGCCCGCCGCGCAACCGTCCCAGAACGGCCGGTTGAGCTCGGTGATCGTCGGGAGGATGGGTGCTGCGGGAGCGGTCGTGTCGTTCATCAGGCCTTTCCCAGGACCAGGCAGCTGGCGGTGTTGAGAGTCATGCCGCGACCCGTCACGAGGCACACCTCCGCACCGTTCACCTGGCGCGGGCCGGCCTCGCCCCGGATCTGCCGGACTCCCTCCACGATGTGCAGCCAGCCCTGCATGTAGGACTCGGACAGGTTGCCGCCGGCGGTATTGATGGGGAGCTCGCCGCCGAAGGTGATCCGCTCACCGCCCTCGACGAACGGTCCTGACTCGCCGCGTGGCACGAAGCCCGCGTGCTCGAGCCAGAAGAGGACCGCGATCGTGAAGTTGTCGTACAGCTGAGCCACGTCGATGTCCTTCGGCCCGACGCCCGCCATCCGATAGGCGCGGCTGATGCAGTCCGCCTGATGCGGCAGGTACCACCATTCCGGCGTGCCGAGGTTGGCGAGGGTGTGACCCTGGCCCATCCCCCAGATCGGAACCGCGGGCTTGCGGGCGTCGGCGGCCCGTTCGGGACTGGTCACGATGATCGCGACCGCCCCGTCGCTGATGATGCAGCAGTCGAGGAGGCGAAGGGGATCCACGATCTTTCGGGACGCCTCGTGGTCCGCGATCGTCATCGGTTCCTGCATGATCGCCGCGGGATTCAGGATCGCGTGCTTGCGTGCCGTCACAGCAACCCAGCCGAGGTGCTCGGTCGTCGTGCCGTACAGGTCCATGTGGCGCTTGGCGCCGATCGCGCTGTTCGCGGCGTTGCCGAACATGCCCCAGATGCCCCACGAGTCGCCGCGGCCCGATGCGGCATCGAAGCGGTTGCCGCCGGTGCGGGCCGTATCCCCGAAGATGCAGACAACGACGGTGGCCAGCCCGGTCGCGATCGCCATGGCGGCCTGCTGGACGAGCGCGCCCGCGGTCGCCCCACCCATCGACATCGAGCCGGTGTAGGCCGGGTTGATCCCGAGGTGCTCGCCGACGGCAAGATAATGCTTCGGCCCCTCGGTCGACGTCGTCCCGGGCATCGTCAGGAGTCCGTCGATCTCCTCCTTCGCGATGCCGGAGTCTTCCAACGCCGCGAGCAGGGCCTCCGTCGCGAGCGAGATCGGGGTCTCACCCGGGAACTTGCCCTGTCGACTCGAACCGACTCCGGCGATCGCCGCCTTGCTCCATGCCAAGGTATGGGGTCCTCCTGGTGGGTCGGCCTCAACGGCCCCTGTACTGCGGTGGTCTGCCCTCACGGAAGGCGGCGCGGCCCTCGGCGCGATCGTCGGTCGTGGCGAGGAGCGCCCAGAGCGTTCGTTCGAGTGCCAGCCCCGACGCCAGGCGCGCATCCATGTCGCTGCGCGCCGCGGCCTTCGCCGCTCTGACCGAGAGGGGGGCGTTCGCAGCGATGCGATCGGCGAGGCGCTGGACGGTCGGGCGCAGGTCGTCCGGATCGACGACGTCGCTCACCAGGCCGACCCGTAGCGCCTCCGCCGCGTCGATCGCATCACCTGTCAGGAGCATCTTCCAGGCGACCGCCGGGGCGAGCGCAGCGAACAGCCGCTGGGTGCCTCCGCTGCCCGGCAGGCTGCCGACCTTGACCTCAGGAAGTGCGAACGTCGCGTTCGACGATGCGACCCGCAGGTCGCAGGCCAGTGCTAGCTCGAGGCCGCCGCCCGCGGCCGGGCCGTTGATCGCCGCGATGACCGGCTTGGTCAGCCGCTCGATGACCGCGGAGATGCGGGTCGTCCGGTCGACCAGCGGGTGGGGCGGCGGCTCGGCGGCAACTTCCTTGAGGTCCGTCCCCGCGCAGAAGGTGTCCGCGCTGCCGGTCAGAACGACGACGCGCGTCTCGTCATCGAGCTCGAGCGCGTCGGTCGCGTCATGAAGGGCGGACCGGGAGGCCCGATCGATCGAGTTGCGCCGGTGTGGCCGGTCTATGACGATCCAGGCGACCGGGCCCTCGCGCTCGACCCGGATCCCGGGAGCCTCGCTCACGCGCGGACGCTCGACGCGGAAGGGGCGAGAGACCGTGCCAGGGGAGCCGGAGGAGGCAAGCTCCCCGGCACGGTCCAGGAGTCGGCTGTCCGCAGGGAGTGATCCCCGCGGCGGGCCTCATGATTCATGCCGGCCACGTCGAGGTCACGGCATCCGGTCGTGCAATTACTGCTCATCGCCGGTCTTCAGCACATAGTTCCCCCAGCCGTCCAACAGGGTGCTGACCGTTGCGTACCGCTTCAGCGCGCGGTCCTGGCTGCGCAGCACGAGGCCATTGAGCAGGGCGTTGGCGATGGCCATGGCCGCGACCATCGTGTTGTGCGGTCCGACGCCCGAAACGATCACCGGCAGCACGATGTCCACCAGTTGGCCGACCGGGGAGATCGGCGAGTCGGTGACGCCGATGATCGGCGCGCCCTCCGCCTTGGCGCGCCGCACGACGTCCAAGACGGTCGATGCGTACGGCGGGAAGGTGAACGCCAGGACGGCGTCTTCCGGCCCAAGGTCGACGAGGCGGCCAACGCTGTCTGCGTCTGCCCGAACAAGATCCGTCTGGCCACGCGTGCGACCGAGGGCCAGGGTCGTGTAGTAGGCGACGCTGTACGCCGTCCCATCGCCGGTGACCAGCACGCGGCGGGCCGATTCGAGGTAGTCGACGGCCTTCTCCATGTCGGCCGGGTCAAGGGCCGCGATCGAACGGCGCAGATGATCGAGGTCCTGCTCGAACGAGCTGGCGAATGCCGAGGCGCCGAAGTGGCCGAGAAGCTCCTGCTCGTCGACCTTCTCGGAGGCGGCCCGCATCTGGGACCGGACCAGCGTCCGTACCCGCTCCTGCAGATCCACGTAGCCGGTCAGGCCGAGGCGGTAGGTGAAACGCACGACGGTCGAGGGGCTCACGCCCAGCTTCGCGGCCATCTTCTCGACCGTGGCAAACGCGACGAACTCGGGGTCCTCGACGATCGCCTCGGCGATCCGCTTCTGCGACCGCGTCAGTTCGTCGTAGCTGCGGCGAACGTCTGCGATGACGTCGGCAGCCGTCCGCCGATCCTCTTCGATTTCCTTCATGTCGACCTCCTGGTCGCGATGGCGGTCGTGCCTCAAGCTGAGGGGCGGCGCCGCGGCCCGGCCAGGCTCGCCCGGCGGTGAGCCCTGTGGGACGCCTTGGTCATCGCTTCACCGAGAGTAGCCCGTAGCCGGGGTAGCTCTCGGCCCACTTGTCGGGGTAACCACGGTTGAGACCCTTGACGAAGTAGGACGAGATCGACTTGTCGATCAAGACGTCCAGGACGTACGGGCGACGGCTCGCGATCGCCTCGTCCAGCGCCGGGCGCACGTCCTCTGCGCGCTCGACCCGGCGGCCTTCGGCTCCAAATGAGCGGGCCAATGCCGCGAAGTCGGCGTTGTACGGCTCGCCGGTGTCCTGCCGATTGAACGTCACCCACGGGTGGACCCGCCCGAACGTGTTGAAGGCGCCCTTCCGTTCGATCCCGAGCTCGCCGTTATTCAGGATGACCCAGACCACGGGCAACGAGTACTCGATCGCCGTCGCGACGACCTGGGGGCCCATCAGGAACGCGCCGTCGCCGGTCAGGACTACGGCCGTGGCATCCGGCTCGGCCACGACGACGCCCGGCGCGCCCTGGGTGGCCCAGCCCATCTCCGCCATGCCGGCATTGATGTGCCACGCGCCGGGACGGCGGATGGTCATGTACGGCTCGGCGTACTGGATGACGTCACCCACGTCGATGAGGACGTGGCCGTTGGCCGGGAGCGCTTCGCCGACCTCGTAGCACAGGCGGCCGGGATGGACCGGCGACTGGGGCGCTTCGATGATCTGGCGGATCTCGGCTCGCCACTCTTCACGGTAGCCCTGGACCTGGCTGACCCAGTCTGCATGGCGTGTTGACGGACCGGCCTCGACGGTCGTCGAGAGGTCGTCGAGGAAGGCAGCGGCGTCCGATACAAGGCCGAGCTCGACCGGATAGTTACGCCCGATCTCGAGTGGATCGACGTCGACCTGCACGATCTTCGTTCGCGGCACGTCGTAGATCATGCCGTTCCGCCAGTTGCCGGTGTGGTTGTCCGAGAAGCGTGCCCCGACGCCGATGACGAGGTCCGCCTCGCGCGTCGCGCGGGCCGCGGCGAACGTGCCGGAGCGACCGACCGGACCAAGGGAAAGCGAGTGCTCCTCGGACAGCACGCCCTTCGCCGGCAGGGTCGTTGCGACCGGGATGTGGAGCTGCTCCGCCACCCGGGCCAAGGCAGCCGCCCCACCCGGGCTGCGGCGGACGCCCCCGCCGGCAAGCAGGACGGGCTTCTTCGCGTCCCGGATCAGCTCGGCGACCTGGGCCACGTGATCCGCCGACGCTCGGGTGCCCAGGACCGCGCTCCTCCGGGTGACGTTCTCGATCTCGCCTTCCACGTCGGCGAGCTGGATGTCGAACGGAATGCCGACGAACACGGGACCCGGTCGACCGCTCGTGGCCACCTTCAGCGCCGTGTTGAGGACGTCAACGACCTGGTCGGGCCGGACGCACATCCAGGCTCCCTTCGTGATGGGCCGGAGCAGGGCGACGGTGTCGTCGAAGCCGTTGTAGTAGAGCTCCTGCATGCCGGCCCGCCCGAGGAAGTGGGTGGAACCAGTACCAGCGATAAGGATCGTGGCCGAGGTGTCGTGCATCATGCTCGCGATGCCGCCCAGAGCATTCATCACGCCGGGACCTTTCGTGACGATGACCGGCGCGACTCGACCGGTCACCCGGTAGTAGGCATCCGCCTGATGGACAGCGTGGGACTCGTGCTTTGCCTGGATCCCCAGGATGTCTGGCTTGTCGATCAAGGCATCGAGCAATGGCCAGACAGCCCCGCCGGCGTACCCGAAGTAGTGCTGGATTCCGACCGTTTCGAACCATTGCGCAACGGCGTCGACGACTCGCATGGGGACTCCTCGGTCGGCTGAATGACATTGAATGTTTCAGTGTCGTATGTTGCTCGCAACAGATGATGCTGTCAACGCTCGTTCCGTTCAGCCGGGCGTCGCCATCACCATCAAGCGCAGCTCGGTCATGTCCTCGATCGCCCAGCGGATGCCCTCACGTCCCAGCCCGGAGTCCTTGACGCCTCCAAACGGCATGTTGTCGATCCGGTACGAGGGAATGTCGTTGATGATTACCCCCCCGACCTCGATCTCGGCAAAGGCGCTCCAGGCATGACCGAGGTCGTTTGTGAACACGCCGGCCTGGAGGCCGAACGCGGAGTCATTGACCCGACCGAGGACCTCGTCGAAGTCGCGAAAGGTCGAGGCGACGACCAGTGGAGCAAATGCTTCCTGCGTGCAGAGCCGCGCTTGGGGCGGGACGTCCATGAGGATCGTCGGCTCCAGCCAGGCGCCGCGGAACTCGCCTCCGAGGACGACGCGGCCACCGAGCCCAACGGCTTCGTCGATCCACGAGCGGACCCGCTCGGCGGATGCGCTGTCGATCAGCGGGGCGAGCTCGGTGGCGGGATCGAGAGGATCACCGACCGTCAGGCCGGCGATCCGGGTCCGGAATCGCTCCAGGAACGCCGGCCACACGTCCTCGTGCACGAGCAGGCGCTGGATGGACACGCACAGCTGACCGGCGAACTTGTACGCCCCGATCACGCAGCGCGACGCAGCCCAGTCGAGATCGGCCGATCGATCGATGATGGCGGCGGCGTTGCCACCGAGCTCGAGCACCACCTTCTTCTTGCCGGCGCGCTGCTTCAAGTCCCAGCCGACGGACGGGCTGCCGGTGAACGTCAGGAGCTTGAAACGCTCGTCCGAGACAAGCCGGTCACCGAGGTCGCGACGCATCGGCAAAATGCTGAGTGCTCCAGCCGGCAACCCTGACTGGAGCATGATCTCGCCGAGACGAAGAAGAGCCAGCGGCGCCTTCGACGGCGGCTTCAGCACGATCGAGTTGCCGGCGGCGATGGCCGGAGCCAACTTGTGGACAGCTAGGCCGAGAGGCAGGTTGAACGGGCTGATGGCAGCGACCGGACCGATCGGGAACCGCCGGGTGATCCCGACGCGACCACGCGACGCCGGAAGCAGGTCGAGCGGGATCAGCTCGCCGGTGATCCGCTCGGCTTCCTCGGCGGCGAGGCGAAAGGCGAGCGCCGTGCGATCGACCTCGACGAATGAGTCGCGGATGGGCTTTGCCACCTCGAGCGTGATGAGCCGCGCCAACTCCTCGCGGGCCGCGCTGACGCCGGAACTGATCTCACGCAGGATCGCACCGCGCTCCCAGCTGCCCAGCCGACGCGTCGCCTCGAACGCATCGACGGCAGCCACGGTCGCGCGCTCGAGCTGGTCCGCAGTCGCCTCGTATGTCTCTCCGGCGGGTTCGTCGGGAGACGCCGGATTGCGGACGACGAGGCGGTCCGGCGAGCTCTCGGGTTCCCCCCCGACCAGGATCGGACGAGGTTCGTATCGGGTCAGCACCATGTCGATCTCCGCTCGCTCGTGCCGGCTGTTCGCTGGACCCGGACGATCCGCGCCGACATGCGGTCGTCCGTGAGGCTCGAACCGTGGCCGCATGCGGGCGCAATCGGCTTAGCGACGGCCGCCAGCTCGAGGTTCGCCGGGCGTGCCGGTCGCCGCTGGTTCATCGATCAACCTCGTCGTCGTGCTGGCCGAGCGCCGGGACCGCACGCAGGGTGGATCGCAGGCCAGTCATCCCGAACGGCGGGCGAGCGACGCGGATTGGGCCAGAAGGCGTCGCGACGTCCCACCAGCGGTCCCTTGCTGCAAGCTGGGCGTGCGCAAGCAAGCCGGCGATGTCGTTGACATCACCGAAGGGGACGTCAGCTCGCGTCAGCCTGTCCCGGATCTCGGCGACCGGGAGCGACCCCAGGACCGACGCGATCAGCCCTGCGAGGGCATCGCGGTTGTGGACCCGGGATTCGTTCGTGGCGAACCGAGGGTCGTCCACGAGATGCGAAGAATCGAGGACCTGCCGGCAGAGCCGCTCCCATTGCCCGCGATTCTGGACCGCCAGATTCACCGTTCCATCGGCGCAGGCGTACGGCCCGTATGGCGCGATCGTCGCGTGCTCGAGGCCCGAGCGCTTCGGTGCCGCACCGCCGTAGCGCTGGTACAACGCCGGCACCGAGAGCCACTCCGCCAGGCATTCGAGCATCGAAATCTCGATGCGCTCGCCCGCGCCGGTACGGTCGCGCCTTCGGAGCGCAGCAAGGATGCCGCTGAGTGCGTACATGCCTGCCGCGATGTCGGCGACGGAGATGCCGACCTTCGCGGGCTGGGCCGGGGTGCCCGTGGTGGCCGCCAGTCCGCTCTCGCCCTGGAGCAGGAGGTCAAATGCCTTGCGGTCTCGATACGGTCCGTCGGACCCATAGCCGCTGATGGAGCAGGCAATGAGGGTTGGCCAGCGCGTCGCGATCGTCTCTGGGTCAAAACCGAGACGGCCCATCGCGCCAGGTCCGAGGTTGTGGACGAGCACATCTGCGGAGCCGAGCAGGTTCGCCAGTCGGTCTTGGCCCTCCACCGAGCCTAGGTCGATGGTCACGCTCCTCTTGCCGTAGTTCAGCCACACGAAATAGGCGGATTCGCCGTGGGCGATCGTGTCGTACGCCCGCGCAAAGTCCCCGCCGTCGGGTCGTTCTACCTTGATGACGTCGGCGCCCAGGTCAGCCAAATGTCGCGTACAGAGAGGTGCGGCCACGGCCTGCTCGATCGCGATGACGCGCACGTCGGAAAGCGGCTGCCGCTCTTCGGACGGGCCAGGGTTCACGTCGCAGGCCGGATCAGTACGAACGCGGGAGCCCGAGCACATGCTGCCCGAGATATGCCAGGACGAGATTCTGACTCACGGGGGCGACACGGTAGAGGCGTGTCTCCCGGAACTTGCGCTCCACGTCGTATTCGCTTGCGAAGCCGAACCCACCGTGCGTGTCCAGGCAGACGTTTGCGGCCTCCCAGGAGGCCTCGGCGGCGAGGTACTTTGCCATGTTCGCCTCGGCTCCGCAGCTCTGCTGATCGTCGAACAGTCGGGCGGCCTTCCAGCGCATGAGGTCCGCTGCCTCGATGGCGGCGTATGCCTTGGCGATCGGGAACTGCACTCCTTGATTCCGGCCGATCGGCCGATCAAACACGACTCGTTCCTTGGCATACGCGGTCGCGCGGTCGACGAACCATCGGCCATCGCCGATACACTCTGAGGCGATGAGGATCCGCTCCGCGTTCCACCCGTCGAGGATGTACCGGAAGCCCAAGCCCTCCTCACCGATCCGGTCCTCGATCGGGACCTCCAAGTTCGTGATGAAGAGCTCCGTCGTGGAGTGGTTGAGCATCGTGTGGATCGGTCGGATCTCGATCGTGCCGGCGGCGACCGCCGCGCGGAGATCCACGAGAAGGAGCGACAGGCCGCGCGTCTTGTCCGTGAGGTCGGCGTACGACGTCGTGCGAACGAGCAGGAGCAGGAGGTCCGAGTGCTGCGCTCGCGAAATCCAGATCTTCTGCCCGTTCACGACATAACGGTCGCCGCGCAGCACGGCCGTCGTCTGGATCCGTGTCGTGTCCGAACCGGCGCCCGGCTCGGTCACGCCGAACGCCTGGAGGCGGAGCTCGCCGGTCGCGATGCGCGGGAGGTAGCGCTCCTTCTGTTCTTCGCTGCCGTGTCGCGCGAGGGCCGCCATGATGTACATCTGGGCATGACATGCGCCCGAGTTGCCGCCCTGTCGATTGATCTCTTCGAGGACGATGCTCGCCTCGCCGAGGCTCAGACCGCCGCCGCCGTATGCTTCCGGAATCATCGCGCCGAGCCAGCCGGCCTCGCCGAGCGCACGCACGAATTCCTCCGGATAGGCCCCGGCAGCGTCGAGCCCTCGCCAGTAGGCATCCGGGAAACGGGCACACAGGGCCCTGACGGATTCGCGAATCAACGGGCCATCGGCGTATGCCGGCGTTGGCGCGGCAAGCTCGTTCATGCCTGAACTCTAGCGCAGATCGGCTGGAGTCGACAGAATCTGTTGCATTGCGCAGACGGGATGCAACAGCCGTTCCGATGCCCAGGGGCTGCGGCTTTTCATTGGCTAGGCCAGCACGCCGTCGGCGATTAGCCGCGCAGTGTCTTCGTCGGTCATTCCGAGGACGTCCCGCGCAATCTCGGCCGTGTGCTCGCCCAGCAGGGGCGGACGCGTGAGTGCGGCGCCATTGCCGCTTCCGAACAGCATCGGCGGTCGAGCAATGCTCATCTCGCCGATCACCGGATGTTCGAGTCGCTTCCAGTAGCCCCGCGCGACGAGGTCAGGATCGCTCAGGATGTCCTTGCTCGAGTTCACCGGTGCCGCCGGGACCCCGCGCTGACGCAGGACGCTCACGAGCTCGGCGCGATCGAATCGCTGCGTTTCGGCCGACACGATCCGCTCAAGCTCGTCTTCGTGAGCGTGACGGTCCGCGAGCGTCACGAAGCGATCATCGAATGCTAGGCCGGGTTCGCCGAGAGCGTCCGCCAGGGTCTTCCAATGAGCGTCGGTTCGGCACACGATTGCGACCCAATCCTCCTTGATGGCACACGGAAACACGCCGCGCGGGCTCGCTCCGGTCGCCCGGTTGCCCGCCCGCACCTGGCGGCGCTCCGGCGCGAGACTGGCCTCCACGATGGCCGGCCCGATCACGTTGATCGTCGACTCCAGCTGCGAGACTTCGACTGCCTGGCCGACACCGGTTCGTGCTCGATGGAGAAGCGCCGCGAGCGTCCCGACGAGTGCGTGGCCCGGGTTCGGCACGTGGTCCGGAAAGTGCGTGCCGGTCCCGACGGCGGGCCTGTCGGGCAGGCCGGACAAGCTGACGAGGCCCGACAGGGCGGCAATCGTTGCTCCGAAGCCCGTGAAGGCAGCATGGGGGCCCGACGAGCCCTGCATCGGCATCGTGAGGTAGACCACCGACGGGTTGATGGCCTTGAGCTCGGGGTACGACATGCCCCACCGCTCCATGATCCCTGGCCGGAAGTTGCTGGCCACGACGTCGGCCTGCGCTGCCATGCGAAGGGCGATGGCCCGGGAGGCAGGCAAGGCCATGTTCAAGGCAAAGCTGCGCTTGCTCGAGTTGCGCGACGCGAAGTAGCCGGATCCCTCCAGGTCCTCGTGACCATGGCGGAACGGGGGTGCGAGACGAAGGTTGTCCGGTCGGGCCCGCGACTCGATCTTGATGACGTCAGCGCCGAGGTCAGCCATCAGCTTCGTGGCGAGCGCGCCGGCGCCGACCCACGTGAAGTCGAGGACACGCACTCCGGTGAGCGGTCGTTCGTCGGTCATCGCGTCAGCACTCGGCCGCGCTCGCCGAGTTCGCCGAGCACTTCGTCGGTGTCGGCGCCCGGCGTGGGTGCCGAGCGAGCCGGCACGGCGGGGGTCTCCGACAGTCGGTACGGCGGACCGGGAAAGGTCGCATCCCCTCCCAGGACCGGCTCGGGCACGGTGACCCAGAACTCGCGCGCGCGGAGCTGCTCATCAGCCATCAGCTGGCAGATGTCGTTGACCGGCGAGAGTGCGATGCCACGGGCCTGGGCGCCCCGGTAGAGCTCGAGGCGACTCCTTGTGCGAGCGAACTCGCCGAAGACGTGCCCGAACTCGGCGATGGCGGCCGGGGTCTGCCGATAACGGAGGCTGGCCCAGGGGTCGCCTTGGAGCGCCTCGGCCCCGGTCGCATCCGATTCCACGAGCCAGGCCACCAGTGCGCGCCACGCCTTGGCCGTCCCGACACGCCCGGCGATCATGCTCACCAGGCCGTCCGCGCAGGTGTAGATGCCGCTGCCGGCCTCCCGCGCGTCGGAGCCGAGACGCTGGCGTACGTCGCCCGCGAACTCGTAGGTCGCGACCGAGTCCTCAAGTGCCTGCGCCACGCACTCTTGTGCGGAGACGTCGATCCAGTCGCCGCGTCCTGTCTTCTCTCGGTGGAGCAATGTCACTAGAGCGCCGACGGCCGCAAACAGTGACGCGGCATTGCGCGCCTGGCCTCCGTACGCCACGACCGGTTCCGAGTCGGCGTAGCCACCGAGATGCAGCAGGCCGCCCGCAGCCATGATCGTCAGATCGTCGTCGTCGACCGCTTCACCGGACCGACCACGGCCGAATGGCGTCACGGACACGTGGACAAGGCCCGGGTTGGCCGCGGCAAGCGTGAAAGGCTCGAGGCCGAGGCGATCGCCGACTGCCGCCGGAAACGACTCCACGAGGACGTCGGCGGTTCCGATCAGCGCGTGGAGCACCGCGCGTCCCTTGACTGAGCGCAGGTCGATGGTCACTGATCGCTTGCCGGCATTGACAAAGGCGTCAAAGGCGCTCACGCACGTGCCCGCAGGACCCTCGACCAAGGGGGGCTCCTGGCGCGTGCGCGAACCGCCGGGCGGTTCAACGCGGATCACGTCGGCTCCAAGATCGGCAAGTAGGCGGGTCGCATACGCGCCAAGCTCGTCGGTCAGATCGAGGACACGGATTCCGCTGAGCGCATGGTCCGCGGCGACTGTCATCGACAGTCCCGAAGCATCGCGGCCACCTCTGCGGCCGGGACCGTTTCCACTGCTCGATGATCGCAACAATCATTGTTGCCGTCAACGTCCGTTGCATTCAGGAGTTCCAAAAGGGGCTCCTCGGAACGAAGAAGCGGAGATCGGGCTCGACACGCCACGGCCGGGCTGGCCCTATAGGACAGGGGCGGGGTGTCGCCGCGCGGTCCCATGGGCAGGACGGGCCGTAGCCTGGTTCGGAGCGGCCACCCACAGGGTCAGCAGCCGTCGGTGGATCGACGATGTGCGTCACGGTCCAGGCTCCAGGGGGCGTGCCGCGCGTGTATAGACGAGAACCGTTCGCTCGTAGTTGATCACGGTTTCTCCGCGCTGGTTGAAGCCCCGGGTGCGAACGCGCACCAAGCCCTGGGTGGGGCGTGATCGCGATGGGCGGACCTCGATCACCTCGGACTCGGCGTAGATCGTGTCGCCGGCGAAGACCGGGGCCGTGAGCTTCACGTGGTCCCATCCGAGGTTCGCGACAGCATTCTGGCTGACGTCTGCGACGGACAGGCCCACGACGATCGCGAGGGTCAACGTGGAGACGACCAAGGGCCGGCCGAACTCGGTGCGCGACGCGTAGTCGGCGTTGTAATGGATGTCGTGAGTGTTGTTTGTCAAGAGCGTGAACCAAGTGTTATCGGCCTCGCTGATTGTGCGCCCGTGCGCATGGCGGTAGACGTCACCGACGATGAAGTCTTCGAGGAACCGGCCCTCCCAGCTCCGAATCGGATCACCCAAGGGACCTACCCTCCGATGCAGCAAACGCGAGCCGGGCGGCAGCGACATCCCCGTTCCCGATCACTCCGAGAGCGCGCGCGCGATCAGGATCGAAACGGCCCTGCGCTGTGGCGCGATGCAGGAGCGCCCGGGCATGGCGATCGGTAGCCCGATCGCTCATCACGCCCGCGATCATCGTGACTCCGGTCCCATCCGCGACAGCCGCGTTGTAAGCCTCGACCTTCGCTGCCTCGCGTTCCAGGGCGTCATCGGTCATGCCTCTCTGGAAGGCGAGCATCACGGCGAACAGTTGCGCTGGATGACCGACCCATTTGCCGTGCATCCCGAGATCACGGGCGTGCCGTGCATCGTCGTAGACCAGGCGCATCCGGTCCAACCAGCGCTGCCGGTTCGCGGTCGCATCGAGATGGGGCTCCGCGACCGGAAAGTCGAGGGTCATGGCGTCGATGGCCGGAACGCCGACGGCGCCGGCGACCGCGATGATCTCGGAGCGAGCCCAGAGGGCGAGCGGATGGTCGCGCTCGATCGACGGCAGTCCCAGGTCGGCGGAATAGTCGGCGAGGCCGAAGATCAGGCTTGACAAGCGTGGAGCTGCCCGCAGGGCGATCTCGGGAAGGTGGGCCAGCGCCGATCCTGACTCGATGAGGTACGCCACGCGGACGGAACCGATCGGGAGATCGAGGTCTGCTTCGGCGCGCTCCAGCATGTCATTGACCAAATCGACTTCTTCCGGGTGTTCAACCTTCGGCATGACGATCCCATCGAGCGGGAAGGCCTCCGTTCCGGCCTGGCGCAATGTCCAGAGGAGCGTGTAGAGGTCCCGGATCGAGCCCTCGACCGCTAGTCCGGGCGGGCGATAGAAGCGAAGCGTCTCCATGCCGTTCGGACCCCAGTCAGCTCGAGCGAGGACATCTGCCGCAGCCGATGTCGCTCGAGCCGCCGTATCGACGTCGGGAGCGATCCCGTCCTCCCCGTCCAGGACGACGACAGGCGGTCTGAATCCCACTTCGAGCTGGCGTGCGACATCGTCAGTCGCGAGGTCCAGAGCTTCGGCGAGGGCGGCGGCCGTCAGACCATGGCGTTTGAGCGCCCGCCCGACCGCTCCTGTCCGACCTTCAACCGCCTTCCACGCGACCGCGGGCTGGGATGCGGGCGTTGTCAGATGCGCTGACTGCCGCCAGAACCGGAGGTCCAAGGCCGCCCGCCGTGGCCCGAGCTGCGCCGCGAGTGCGTGGCGCTTGGCCTCGCTGGCTCGGATCGCAGCATCAAGGTCGGGTGTTTGCCGGTCCAGCTCGGTCATCGTGCAAGCACCAGCTTGCAGGCTCCGAACACAAGCGCGCGAGCCGTCTCGGCCGCGTCCAGCGTCACGTCAACCTCGCCGTCATTCATCCAAAGAGGGCCCACTGGCCACAATCGCAGGATCCACATCCGCCTCGTAGGTCCTGAAGTTCTGAACGAACATGCGCGCGAGACGACTCGCTTGGCGATCGTACGCAGCCGGATCGTTCCATGTTCCCCGTGGATCCAGCAAGGAAGTGGGCACCCGCGGCACCGCGCGCGGGACATCGACGTTGAACAATCGATCGTGGCGCATCGGAACCTGGTCCAGCCGGCCGTCGATCGCGGCCCGGACGAGCGCACGGGTGTGGGCGATCTGCATTCGCTGACCGACGCCATAGGGTCCGCCTGACCAACCGGTATTCACCCACCACACGGCGACGTCGTGCCGCTCGAGCCGCTCCGTCAGCATCGCCGCGTAGGTTCCTGGATGCCGTGGCATGAACGGTGCGCCGAAGCACGCGGAGAACGTCGCCGTGGGCTCGATGACACCGACTTCCGTGCCGGCGAGCTTCGCGGTGTAGCCCGAAATGAAGTGGTACGCCGCTTGCTCGCGCGTCAGTCGGGCAATCGGCGGCAGGACCCCGAAGGCATCTGCTGTCAGGAGGATCACTGTTTTCGGGTGAGCAGCCATCCCTGTCGGGTCAGCATTTCCAATGAACCGGAGTGGATACGCGCCCCGCGTGTTCTCTGTCAGGCGTTCGGAGTCGAGATTGAGTTCGCGGCTTCCGGGATCGAGATCAACGTTTTCCAGCACCGTCCCGAAGCGGCGGGTGGTGGCGAAGATGTCCGGCTCGTAGACGGATGACAGCCGAATGGTCTTCGCGTAGCAGCCGCCTTCGAAGTTGAACAGCCCGTCTGGCCCCCACCCATGTTCGTCATCGCCGATCAGCGAGCGCTCGGGCTCGGCGGAAAGTGTCGTCTTGCCGGTCCCAGACAGGCCGAAGAACACAGCGGAGTCACCCCGAGGCCCGACGTTGACCGAGCTGTGCATCGGGAGGACGCCTTCGTCCGGCATGAGATCGTTCATGACGGTGAAGGCACTCTTCTTGATCTCACCGGCGTATTCGGTGCCGACGATCAAGACCTCCATTCGACGTAGGTGGATCAGGATTGCAGTCTCGGACCTGGTCCCTTCCGTTGCCGGATCGGCATGGAAGGACGGTACGCACACAATCCGGAAGTTCGCTCGGAAGTCATCGGACTCGCTGTCTGTCGGGGCCCGGAAGAGGTTGCGCGCAAAGATGCTGGCCCACGCGGTCTCAGTGATCACCTCAAGCCGCCGCTGGTGTGACTCGTCGGCGCCGATCACGCAGGACTGGGTGTAGAGATCGCGCGTCGCGCAGTATTCGACCAGGCGGCTCCGAAGGCGGTCGTAGTTCTCTTCGGAAATAGGTCGATTGACGCTGCCCCACCAGATGCGATCGTGGCTCGATGGCTCGTCCACGATGAACTTGTCCTGTGGCGACCGACCTGTGTGCTTTCCCGTCCGGACCACAAGCGGGCCGTCGGCGGCGAGAACACC
>JANONZ010000314.1:0-1761 GCA_031421095.1 Thermomicrobiales bacterium | reverse complement strand
ACTGCGGTCGAGACGCTCGGCTCGGTGACCGTCCTCGCGAGTGACAAGACCGGCACCCTCACCCAGGGTCGGATGGTGGTCGAGCGCGTCTGGGCGCGCGACGGCACCTTCCAGGTGAGCGGAACCGGGTACGAACCGAAGGGCGACTTCGCGGCTGCAGGAGGTCCCGTCGATCCGGCGACCGTGCCGGCGCTGCATTCGCTGCTTGAAACGGTCACGCTCTGCAACGACGCAGCCCTGGTCGCCCCGGACCGCGCGGACGGGGACTGGACCATCGTGGGCGACCCGACGGAGGCGGCCCTGCTGGCGCTTGCGGGCAAGGGTGGATTCGACCGATCGAGCCTGGCCGAGACGCACCCCCGAGTCGTCGAGATCGCCTTCGACTCGGGGCGGAGGCGGATGACGACGGTCCATTCGGTCCGCGACGACGAACTCCTCGTCGCCGTCAAGGGTGCCCTCGAGGCCGTCCTCCCGATCGTGACGACGATCGTCGATCGCGATGGCGTTCGCCCGATCCTGGTGGACGACGTCGCCGCGGTGCACGCCGCGGCCGATGCCGCCGGCGCGGACGGCTACCGCGTGCTCGCCGTCGCGGGCCGGCGGGCGGCGGCGTCGGAGTCCGGGACGTTCGAACGCGACCTCACGCTGTACGGCCTCGTGGCGATGGCGGACCCGCCCCGCGCGAGCTCGGCCGAGGCGGTCCGGGCGGCCCGCGAGGCTGGGATCACCACGGTGATGGTGACCGGCGATCACCCGGAGACCGCCACTGCCATCGCCCGGCAGCTCGGGATCCTCGGTCCGGGCGGCCAGGTCGTCACCGGCAGGGCGCTCGCGGAAGCTGACGACGACGATCTCGTCCGGCGGGTCGCCGACATCGCCGTGTACGCGCGAACGACGCCCGAGCAGAAGCTCGACATCGTGGCCGCCTGGCAGGCCCGGGGCGCCGTCGTTGCGATGACCGGCGACGGTGTCAACGACGCGCCTGCCCTGCGCATGGCCGACATCGGGGTCGCAATGGGGATCAACGGCACCGAGGTATCGCGCGAGGCCGCCGACATGGTCCTCGCCGACGACAACTTCGCGACGATCGTCGGGGCCGTGCGCGAGGGTCGCCGGATCTACGACAACATCCGGCGCTCGATCCGCTTCGGGTTGACCGGCGGCTCCGGCGAGGTCTGGCTCATCTTCCTTGCGCCGTTCGTGGGCCTGCCGCTCCCCCTGCTGCCGATCCAGATCCTGTGGGTCAACCTCGTGACCCATGGCCTGCCTGGCGTCGCTCTGGCCGTGGAGCCGCCCGAGCCGGACGTGCTCCGCCGGCCGCCGCGTCCGAGGAGTGAGGGCATCCTCAGCGGCGGCCTGTGGCAGCACATCCTCGCCGACGGGCTCCTCCTCGGCGCGATCTGCCTCGCACTCGGGATCTGGGCGTACGCGACGGGACGACCGTGGCAGACGATGGTCTTCACGGCCCTGGCGCTCCTCCAGCTGGGCAACGCGCTGGCGCTCCGCTCGGACCGCGAAAGCGTCTTCCGCCTCGGCTGGCGCCGCAACCCCTTCCTGCTGGCGGTCCTGGCCGGGACGCTCCTCCTCCAGCTTGCCCTCATCTACCTGCCGGTGGCCCAGGATCTCCTCTCGACCGAGCCGCTCTCGGCGGTGGACCTGGCCGTCGTGCTTCTCGTCTCGACGTCGCTGTTCTGGGTCGTCGAGCTCCAGAAACTCGTGCGCCGCCGGCGGCGACCCGTTACGGGAGGCGCCTCATGACAC
>JANONZ010000313.1:0-2499 GCA_031421095.1 Thermomicrobiales bacterium | reverse complement strand
CGCTGTCTTCCGTGCAGGCGAGGGCTGCGTCAAGGATCGCGGCCTGCTGGACCGGACCACCGGCTCCTGACCCGAGGAGGCCTGAACGCATGCGGATCTACGAGGGAAGTCCGCGCCAGGATTTCGAGGAAGTCTTTCGCTCGATCGGGGCATTCCTCGATCAGCGCGGCATGAAGGACGTCCTCCTGCTGGAAGCCCCGGATGGGTTCATCGTCCAAGGCCTGGCCCTCTCCGGCGTGAGCGCGGGCACCTGGTCCGACACGATGGGCAGCCAGAGCAAAGAGACCCTGACCTTCGTCGACGACGACATCGCACGATTCATGGACGAAGCGGCGGCCCGGCGTGGCAGGGAGGCGGAGGCGCCTGCTCGCGTGTCCGGCCACTATGAGACGGCCTTTCGGGTCATCGGCCGCTACATGGACGAGCAGAAGCCGCGCGATGTCTTCTTCTTCGAACAGGAGGGCGCATTCGTCCTGCGACTCCTGATGAGTGGTCAAGCTGGCAGTCGCCACCAACTGGCCGAATTCACCCGCGACGACATCGCGGACATGGTGTCGCGCGGGCCGAGCCTGCGCCACGCGAACGAAACGCCCTGACGTCAGCCATCGCATCGAACCGGAGGTAGGCCATGAAAGCACTCAAGACCGTCGCCGTCGCCCTGGGTGTCACCCTCGGCGCGCTCATCGTCATCCCCCTCGCGGTGCTGGCCGGGCTCTTCGTCTGGCTCAAGCTGACCGAGGAAGCCGACGAGGAGATCCTCGAGCTCGACCAGGAAGGCGTCTGATACCCGGCGACCAGACTTCGAAGCCAGCCCTGACGCCCGCCGGACCGGCGGGCATCGGCCTGTCCCGCCGGGACAAACCCCGAGCCACCACCGCCGACCGCCGACTGGCGGAGTTCAGTGTCGTCATCGTGATGGTCTTGTGGGCCGGCAATTTCATCGTCGTCAAGGGTGCGCTCGGCACCCTGCCGCCGGTCGGGTTCACGGCGCTCCGATATGGGCTGGCCGGCCTTTGCCTGCTTGCGCTCATGCGCTGGCGCGATGGGGCCATCCGCCTCCCGCACGGCGATATCCGCTCCATCGCTTTGCTTGGCATCATCGGATTCGGTGTCTACCAGATCCTCTGGGTCGTGGCCCTCCAGACGATCCCGGCTGGCGATTCGGCACTGCTCATCGCGACGACGCCGGTGATGACGGCGTTGCTGGCGATGGCGACAGGCGCCGACAGCCCGAACCGGGTGAAACTCGTCGGCTCGATCATCTCCTTTCTGGGTGTCGCGACGATCGTCGTCGCCGGCCAGGGCCTGAACCTCGGGGCGTCGGTGGGCGGTGACCTGCTGACCCTCGGTGCGGCGGCCTGCTGGGCGATCTACACCGTCGGGGGTGCCGGCATCCTGCGCCGCCACACGCCACTCATGACGACGACCTGGTCGGTCGTGGCCGGAACCCTGTTCATGGCGCCGATCGGCATCGCCCAGATGGCCACGGCCGACCTGTCCGCGGTCGGGCAGTCGGCGGTCTTTGCGATCATCTACGCGGGCACGCTCGCTGCAGGCGTGCCGAACGTCGTCGTCTTTCACGGCGTGAAGCTGCTCGGTCCGACGCGCATCAGTGCGCTCCAGACGCTCGTCCCGGCATTCGCCCTGGTCCTGGCCGCGATCTTCCTCGGCGAGCCGATCCGGCCGGCCCAGCTGGTCGGTGGTGTCATCATCCTGGCCGGCGTTGCGTTGCTTCGGCGCGGGTCGTGGCCCGGCAGGCCGATGGGCGGACCCGGGCGGGCGCAGGAGCGGTCGCATTGAGGCCGTCGGAGGCGCCCCGTTGAACGCGTCGATCGAGGGGCCGGAGGGCGTCGCGCCACCGGTTCCGGCTCTCCGGCCGGGCGAGCCGCCCCTCGCTATCCTCGTCGACTACGACGGGACGATCGCGCTGACCGACGTGTCCGACACGGTCATGGCGGAGCACGTGCCGGGCGACTGGGAGTCCGCGGCCGCCGCCTACGACGCCGGCCTGACCGGATCGCGTCGGCTCATGGATCTCGAGATGTCGTGGGTCGATGAGGACGAGGCGGTCCTCCTGGCGACGGCTGCGGCCCAGCCGCACGACTCGGGGTTCGTGCCGTTCGTCCAGCGAGCGCAGGCCGCCGGGATCCCGGTCGAGGTCGTGTCGGACGGGTTCGGGTTCTTCATCCGGCCGGCGCTGGAGGCGCTTGGGGTGGGGGAGTTGCCGGTCATCACGGCGCGCACGACCTTCGCCGGCCGGCGTGCCCGGATCGAGTTCCCGAATGGGAATTTACAGTGTCATGTGTGCGGGACGTGCAAGCGGGATCGGGTCCTCGCCCACCAGGCAGCGGGTCGGGCCGTCGTGTTCATCGGGGACGGCGAGAGCGATCGCTATGCGGCGGGGTACAGCGATGTCGTCTTCGCCAAGCGCTCGCTTGTGCGGATCTGCCTCGAGGCCGGCTGGCCGTTCAGGCGCTGGACCGAGTTCGCGGAGATCGA
>JANONZ010000312.1:0-6851 GCA_031421095.1 Thermomicrobiales bacterium | reverse complement strand
GTGAAGACAGGCATCAGCCACCCCGCCCTCCGCCCGTGCCTCGCGATCGTGGACCCGCTCACGACGACCAGCCTGCCCCGCGGCGTGACCGTGGCGAGCGGGATGGACGTCCTGTGCCATGCCCTCGAGTCGTACACGGCCCGCCCATTCGGCGCCCGGCCCAAGGTCGACGGCCCGGCGTCACGGCCTGCCTACAACGGCTCCAACCCGATCAGTGACATCTGGGCGATCCAGGCGCTCGCTCTCCTCGGCCGCTGGTTCCGCCGTGCGGTCGACTATCCCGGCGATCTGGACGCGCGCGAGGGGATGATGCTTGCCGCGACCTTCGCTGGGATCGGGTTCGGGAATGCCGGTGTGCACATCCCGCACGCCTGCGCCTACCCGATCGCTGGGCTCGTGCGCGACTATCAGGCCCCCGACTACCCCGATGCGGGGCCGCTCGTGCCGCATGGACTTGCCGTCGTGGGAACGGCCGCGGCCGCCTTCCGCTTCACCTACCCGACGAGCCCCGAGCGGCACGAGGAGGCTGCCCGACTGCTGACCGATCGCCGGCACGGGGACGGGATCGACGCCCTTCCGGATGCGATCAGCGCCCTCTGTCGCGACGTCGGAACCCCGCGCAACCTGGCCGAGTATGGATTTGACCTGGACGACGTCGAGTCCATCGTCGAGGGCGCACTCAAGCAGCAGCGGCTCCTTGCCGTCAGCCCGCGGCGCGTGACACGGAACGGCCTTACAACCATCATCCGCCGATCTCTCGGAACCTGAACGCCGGCCCTCTGCCGCCTTACAGCGACCGACCCGGTCGGGCGCCGGTCGCCCGGCCGTCGATCACCACCCACTGTCCATTGACCATGACCCGCCCGATCCCCGACGGTCGCGCGGCCGGGTCTGCCTCGGTCGCCCTGTTGCCGACCGTCGCAAGATCGAAGATGACCAGGTCGGCGGCCGACTCCGGCGCCAACAGCCCCCGATCCGCCAGCCCGAGCCGACGGGCCGGCTCAGCCGTGATCTTCCGGATCGCATCCTCGATCGTCAGGACGCCGCGATCGCGGACGTACGACCCAAGCAGGAGCGGGAAGGTTCCGAAGCTCTTCGGCATGAGGCCGCAGGCGCGGTGCTTCTCGGGGTGGCTCGCGAACCCATCGCCGATCGGGACGCACAGCGGGCTCGCGATGAGGCGGTCGAGGTGGCCCTGGTCCTTGATGGTCGGGGCGATCCAGAACTGACCGTCCTCCAGGACGAGGTCGAGGGCCGTCTCTATCGGCTCCTGGCCCCGTTCGCGGGCGATCTCGCCGACCGTCCGGCCCGCCAGATGGGCGTTCTCCGTGCGGTTGACCTTGCAGATGACCTGGTCGTCCCAATTCGCCATCCAGAAGTCGGCGTCCGGGCCGGTCAGCTCCTGGACCAGGCGGGCGCGAAGCGCGGGATCGCGGATCACGGCCTGCGTGGCGGCGTTCCCTCCATCGCGCGCCCATCCCGGCAGTGACTGGATCCACGCGCCGCCGCCGCGCCGAAAGATCGTCAGATCGAATGTCACCTCGACGCCGCGCGCCCGGGCGTCGTCCAGCATGCCCAGGAGCACGTCCGCCTCCTCCGGCGGCTGGTTCGCGCGCGGGTACATGTGCGAGATGTTCAGGCTGACGCCCGCTCGCTCGGCGGTATCAAGCGCCTCCTCGACGGAGCGCCGGACGTCGAGGTCTCCGTAGCGCATGTGGGTGTGGTAGGTCAGGCCACGCTCCGCGGCCACCCCGGCCAGCGCTACGAGCTCCTCCACGGAGGCGAATAGTCCCGGCGCGTACGACAACCCGGTCGTGAAGCCTCGGGCGCCCTCGTCGATCGCCTCCCGCACGAGGGAGCACATCCGCTCGAGCTCGGCGGGCGTCGGTGGCCGGTTCGCCCCACCGATGACGAACCGTCGGAGGGTGTTGTGGCCCACGAAGGTCGCCACATTCGTCGCCGGCCGCGCACGTTCGACGGCCTCGCGGTAACCGCCGATCGTCGTCCAGTCCCAGTCGACGTTGGGGAAGGCAAAGACGGGCTCCTCGTCGATCAACCCTTGCAGGCTGTCGGGCGAGACCGGGCCGGCCGAGAACCCGCAGAGGCCGACCGCCTGGGTCGTGACACCCTGCTCGATCGCGCTGATACAGCCCGCGTCGCTGAGCAGAGACACGTCCGAATGAGTGTGCAGGTCGATGAATCCGGGGGCGACCGCCAGGCCCGCCAGGTCCAACTCCTGGGCTCCGGTATCCTCCGGCAAGCGCCTGGCCACGACCGCGATGCGCCCAGCGTGGATCCCGATGTCAGCGTCGAACGGCGGGCCGCCGGTCCCGTCGAGCACATGCCCGTTGCGCAGGATCAGGTCCACGTGGGTCGCCCTAACCCCAGGGTTGACCGAGCGGGCCCGCCAGGATCACGACCGACGGGCCCGGGCCGGCCGTCGCGCGGGCCATCGCCCCCGGGAGGTCCCGGACGTCCTCGACGCGCTCGGCGGGTACGCCGAACGAGCGGACGAACGCGACCAGGTCGGGATTGACGAGGTCGGTGGCATAGGCGCGCCCATGGCGACGCAGCTGGTAGGCGGCGATCGAGCCGAACGCCGCGTCGTCGTGGACGAGGACGGTCACGTCCAATCCGTGGGCCACCGTCGTCGCAAGTTCCATCGCGGTGAACAGGAAACCACCGTCGCCGCACGATGCGACGACCCGACGGCCAGGTGCCGCGACCGCCGCCCCGTTGGCCGCCCCGAGCGCGAACCCGAGCGTCGCCGAGCCCCACGGGAAGATCGAACCATCTGGCTCGTAGACCGGCCAGACGTAGCCGGTCCACGAATTGAGTCGGGCGGCGTCGTGCGTGAGGATCGCGTCGCGCGGCATGGCGGCGCGCGACGCAACGAAGGACTCGCGAACCACGCGCTCCGTCATCGGGACGCCGACCAGGGACGCGTCGCGGGTGGCTCGCGCCCGCCCCCTGCCCCACCCGGAGTCGCGGGCGGCGGCGCCTTGACCCAGCTCTGCGAGAAGCCCGTCGAGTGCGAGCCGAGCATCACCTACCACCCCAGCCGCGACCGGATACGACCGCCCGATCGCCGCCGGGTCCACGTCGATGTGGACGAGGTTCGGGAGAGGCAGCGTCCAGCGCGCGGTCTGGCCATCATCCAGCCTGCAGCCCACGACAAGCACGGCGTCCGCTTCCTCGAGGAGCGCTTGGCACTCGACTCGTGCCGGATTGAGGGCGCCGGCCCACAACGGGTCGTCCGCCGGGATCGCGCCGGCGCCGGTGATAGGGGTGAGGACCGGCGAGTCGAGGCGGATGGCGAGCCGATGCAGCTCGGCTGATGCGAGCGCCCGATGAACGCCGGCGCCGGGCACGATGACGACCCGCCGAGCCGCGGACAGGACTCGCGCGGCGGCGACGACGGCCGTTGGGTCCGGGGCGACCAGTCCGGGGAGCTGCACGGCCGGAATGGGTCCGCTGTACGGCTCCACGAGCAAGTCGGTCGGCAGCTCCACGTAGGACGGCCTGCGTCGCCCGGTCATCGAGCAGCGGAGTGCCTCACCCACGGCCGTCGGGATCGCATCGGCCGCACGCGGCCGCCCGACAAACGAGCTGAGCGCCTCGAACGAGCGACCCTGGTCCGGCGTCTCGTGCAATATCCCGCGCCCCGATCCGTCCAGGGCGGCGTCGATCTGGCCGGCCAGCACGACGACCGGCGATGAGTCCGACCATGCCTCGGCGACCGCCGCGAGGGTATTGAAGGTACCGGGACCGGTCGTCGTCGAACAAACCCCGGGTTGTCCGAGGACGCGTGCGTAACCGTCTGCGGCGAACGCGGCACCCTGCTCGTGCCGAGTCAGGATGTGCCGGATGGATGGGGCATCGGCCAGCGCGTCATAGAGACCGAGCGTATGTAGCCCCGGGATCCCGAACACGGTCCGCACCGAGGCCGCCTGGAGGACCTCGACGATCGCATCGCCGACGCGTCGTGCCGCCATCATCTCACCGCCCTGTGCCATCGGGGACGGGCGTGCCCCGGCCCTTGGAGTATAGGAGGCCGACCTGGACCGTTGTTGACAATCTACGATGTCGACGATTTACAATGATGCCCTGTCCATCGACAGGCTTGGAGGGCTCTCCCGGATGTTCGACACCGCGGCGCGGGCACCAGCGAGCCGCGAGACGGTCCAGACCTCGTTCCAGCCGGCACCGACAGCCGCGCACTGACCGGGCGTCGACCGGCCCGTGTTCGCTCGCCTGAACCGTCTGCCGGGTCTGCCGAGTATGCCGGGCCGCCGACCGGGATCCTCGCGGACGCCGCCATCGACCGAGCTCCACAACTATCGGATGATCCGTGGCGACTCGATCGCCATGGGCATCATCGCTGCGGTGAGTCCGTTCCTGCCGGTCTTCATCGTTCGGCTCGGCGGGTCGGCGTTCGACGTCAGCCTGCTGACTGCCATCCCGGCGGTCGGCGGGTTCCTGCTGGCGATCCCGGTCGGTCAGTTCCTGCAGGGCAAGTCGCGCATCGTGCCCTGGTACAGCGGTTCGCGGATGGTCGCCCACCTGTCGTACGTTGTCGCGGCGGTCGTGGTGTTGGTCGGCCCGCCGCACGTCGTGATCCCGGCTCTGCTCGTCGTCTGGGCGATCGCGGCCGTTCCGTCGACGATCGGGATGGTCGCGTTCCCCATCGTCATGGATGGCGCCGCCGGCCCGCGCGGCCGCTACGAGCTGATGAGCCGGCGGTGGGCGATCATGGGCCTGACAACAGCGATCACCGTGGCCCTGATCGGTCAGCTGCTGGACCGGCTGCCGTTCCCCGGGAACTACCAGATGGTGTTCATCGGGTTCTCGATCGCAGGCCTGATCAGCTTCCACTTCTCCCGCCAGTTTCGCGTTCCGGAGCATGCGCCGCAGCCACGCGACACCGGGGGTCGCCGATTCGGCCGCCTGCGGGAGACGGTCCTGGCAGTTCGCTCGCAGCCGGCCTTCCTGCGCTACAGCGGGCGGCAGCTGGTCTACGTGGTCGGGGCCCGATTCGCGGTGCCCCTCATCCCGCTCTACTACGTTCGGGAGGTCGGCGCCACTGACGCCTGGATCGGGATCATCGCCACCTGCCAGTCGCTGGCGCTCCTCGTCGGCTACCAGGTCTGGCGCCGCCTCTCGGTCGCGCGAGGAGGCGGCCTGGTGCTGCTGGTGACCCTCCTTGCCGGCGCCCTCTATCCGGTGGCGCTCTCGCTGGTCGACGAGCTCGTCGTCGTCGCGGCCCTCGCGGCGGTCGCCGGGTTCTTCAGCGCAGGCGTCGACCTGGCGCTGTTCGACGAGCTGATGAAACGGATCCCGCGGCCCTACGGCGTCACCTTCACCTCCATCGACACCGCCCTCGTCAACGCGGCCAGCATCCTCGCGCCGCTGGTGGGTGCGACCCTCGCCGTCGCCCTGGGCATTGCCACGGCGTTGCACGTGGCGTCATTGATCGGGCTCTTCGCCGTGATCCTGTTCGCCCTCGATCACCGCGGACCTCGCGCCGTCATGGCGACACCGACGGGCGACGAGGGCACGCCCGGCTGAGCCTGCAGGTGTCGCTTCTCGCTCATGTGTAGGTTGCCTGACCGCCGTCGCTGGTCAGCTGGCCGCTGCGCACGAGCTCGGCCACGTCGCGCAGGTCGGCGAGATACGCATCGACGAAGGGCTCGTGACCGGCCGACTGCATGAACCGGATCGAACGGACCGGGTGGCTATCACGGGATACGAGCCAGCCACGTGCCTCCAGCCCATCGGCGATGGCGAAGACGTCGAGCGACCGGGAGGTATAGCCGAAGACCGACATCGCCGGCTTGCCCATCACCTCGAGGCCGTCTATCGCCTCGATCCCGTCCCACCATCGCCTCAGGTAGACCATCGTCTGGCCGACCACCCGCAGATAGCCCTCCTCGCCCAGGTAGGTCAGCACGGCCCACGCAGCGGCGATCGCACCGCCCGGCCGCGTTCCGGTCATCGACGGCGTGACGTACCAATCGTCCGGCCGTTCCGGGCCACCGTACTGGAAGACCTGGTGCCGAAAGATCTCAGGATCGCGCGACAGGATGACGGATGCGCCCTTCGCCGTGTAGCCGAACTTGTGAAGATCGGCCGAGATCGTCGTCACGCCCGGGACCCGGAAATCGAACCGTGGGACTGGGTAGCCGAGCTTCTCGGCGAACGGCAGGAAGTACCCGCCGACGCACGAGTCAACGTGGAAGTTGATGTCGCGCGCGGCTGCCAGCGGAGCGAGCTCCTCGATCGGATCGACCATCCCGAGGGTCAGGCTCGGGGCGGAGGCAACGAGCAGCACGGTGTCGTCGTCGATCGCCGACCGGTAGGCGTCCAGGTCGATCTGGAGATCGGAACGAAGCGGCACGCGGACGAGCTCCAGCCCGAAGTAGTGGGCTGCCTTCCAGAAGGCCGGGTGCGCCGATGCGGGAACGACCATCCGTGGCGAGGTGATGTGCGGGTGCACGACCCGGGCCCGGTCGCGAGCCGACTTGACGCCCATGAGGATGCTCTCGGACCCACCCGATGTGATGCTCCCGACCGCGTCAGGCCCATGGAGGAGCCCCGCCGTGTAGTCGATCACCTCGCGTTCGAATCGGGCGAGACTCGGGAAGGTCGAGGGGAGCAATCCGTTGGTCGAGAAGAAGCGGAGGTACGCCTCCTTGGCCACCTCGACCACGTCCTCGCCGGCCGCATAGTTGGTCCCGGCGGCAAGCCGCTCGAGCCAGGCGACGTCATCGGCCGCTGCCTCATCCATCCGCCGGCGGACCTCTGCCCGCGGCGTCCCGCGCTCCGGCATGCGGACTCGTGGCTCAGCCAAC
>JANONZ010000311.1:0-6252 GCA_031421095.1 Thermomicrobiales bacterium | reverse complement strand
CGGAGATCGTCGCCCAGCTGGGGCGGGTCGGCCTGGACCACGAGACCCACGACGGCGGGTGGCGGCGGATCGTCATCGAGAAGCCGTTCGGCCACGACCTCGAATCGGCGAAACGGCTGAACCGCGAGGTCGGCAAGGTCTTCCGAGAGTCGCAGGTCTATCGCATCGACCACTATCTGGGCAAGGAGACGGTCCGCAACCTGCTGGTCTTCCGCTTCGGTAACGGCATCTTCGAGCCGCTCTGGAACCGGCGCTACGTGGATCACGTGCAGATCACCGTCGCAGAGTCGATCGGCATCGAGAACCGCGGCGCGTTCTACGAGGAGACCGGGGCGTCGCGCGATGTCCTGCAGAACCACTTGCTCCAGCTGGTCAGCCTGATCGCGATGGAGCCGCCGGCCACCTTCGAGGCGAACGCGCTGCGTGACGAGAAGGTCAAGGTGCTGCGGGCGATCTCCATGGAGCCGGCCGAGATCCCGACCAACGTGGTGCGCGGCCAGCACGGGCCCGGCTGGGTCGCCGCCACGAAGGTGGCCGGCTACCGCGAGGAGCCCGAAGTCGACCCGGGATCGGAGACTGAGACCTTCGTCGCGGCCCGGCTGATGATCGACGACTGGCGCTGGTCGGGCGTCCCGTTTTACGTCCGGACCGGGAAGAGGCTCCCGAAACGCGCGACCGAGATCGCCATCCAGTACCGCGAGGTCCCGCATCGCCTGTTCAAGGACGAGGGGGTCGAACCAGACGCGAACCTGCTCGCGATCCGCATCCAGCCGGACGAGGGCATCATGCTGCGCTTCGGGGCCAAGGTCCCGGGACTTGGCCTGGACGTCCGATCGGTGACGATGGACTTCACCTACGGCTCCGCATTCAACGTCGACTCGCCCGATGCCTACGAGACGCTCATCCTCGACGCGCTCCAGGGGGACGCCTCGCTGTTCACCCGTGCCGACGAGGTCGAGGAAGCCTGGAGCATCGTCGATCCGATCATCGCATCGTGGGCCGATGAGCCGGCGCCCGAGTTCCCGAACTACGACGCCGGGACCTGGGGGCCGGCCGCCGCCGAGGAGATCCTGGCGCGCGACGGCCGTCGGTGGCGGCGGTTCTGAGGCCCGCTCGATGACGACCGTGCCGACCGTCCCGACCGTGACGAGCGACGGGCCGATGCGGGTCGTGGAACCCGTTCTGCGCTGGTCGGCGCGTGCCCACAGCATCGCCGGGATCGAATCGGAACTGGCCCGGATCTGGGCCAGTCAGGACCTGACGACCCAGGTGGAAGGCGAGCCGGGTCGACGGGTGCCCGCCCGGACGAGCGTCATGAACCTGGTCGTCGTGGCGCGCCGACCGGAGCTCGCCGAGCGCTGCGCGGCGACGATCCACGCCCTGACTGGCCGTCACCCCTCCCGGACGATCGTCATCCAGCCGGCGGATCCGGACGGACCGTCGTGGCTGGACGCCCGTATCGAGGCCCACTGCATCCTGCCCAGGGTCGACGCGCCGGAGACCTGCGGCGAGACGATCCACCTGACCTGCGGCGGTGAATCCGGCCGGCACCTGGCGGCCATCGCGACGCCGCTCATCATCCACGACCTGCCGGTCACGGTCTGGTGGCCGGGCGAGCCGCCGCTCACGAGCCCCGCCACCATGGACCTCCTGCGCGGTGCCGACCGGCTCATCGTGGACAGCTCCACCTGGAGCGGCGATGGGCTGGCGCGGCTGCGCGACCTGGCGGGGCTGCTCGGGACGACCCGGCTCGCGATCAGTGACTTCGCGCTCGTCCGACAGTCCCGCTGGCGAGAAGCCATCGCATCGATCTTCGACGATCCGGACTTCCTCCCGTACCTGCGCTCGCTCCGGCGGATCGCGGTGACCTACGGAACGCACGACGAAACGGGCGCGCCCGGTGCCACGAACCTCGTGAAACCGATCTTCCACGTGGGCTGGCTCGCGTCGCGCCTCGGGTTGTCGGTCGTCCGCCCGCTCGCCGAGGCAGCCGTGCCACGTCCGACCGTGAGGCGGCCCACGCTGCGACCGGCCGCGACGACGGCGGCCCCGAACAAGCCGGTCATGGGACGCGGGCTGGTCGCCACCCTGTCGGACGGCCGTGGCGAGGTCGGCGTCGTCATCCGGCCGGTCACCTCGGCCACTCCGCCGGGGACCACGTTGCGAATCGAGCTCCTCGCGGAGCGTCGTGGCTCCGAGCTCCGAGCCGACGTGACCGCCGAGGCGGAAACCGTCCACGTACGCGTCTGGCAGGACGGTGTCGAGGCACTCGACCGCTACTTCCGGGCGCCTCGTCGGACCGACGTGGACCTCCTCGCCGAGGCGATCGAGTCTGGTCGGCGAGACCCGGTGGCGGTCGAGGCGCTGCGTGCCGCGTCGATGATCGCGGGGCCGCGGGCCGGAGCGTCGTGAGCGAGCCCCACATCGTCATGAGCGAGCCCCAGGTCGTCGTGGTCCGCGATCCGGACGCCGCCGCGGACGAGGCAGCGCGTCGCATCGTCGTTGTCCTGCGCGACGCGGTCGCTCGCCATGGCCGAGCCGACTGGGCCGTGACGGGCGGTTCCACCGCGGTCGGGATCTACCGGGCGCTGGCGACGGCCCCGCTCCGCGACGAGATCCCGTGGGCGGCGATCCATGTCTGGTGGGGCGACGATCGGTTCGTGCCGCGTGACCACCCGCTCTCGAACGTCAAGCCGTTCGACGACATCCTCCTGGGCATCGGGCGCGCCGAGGAAGGAACGGCCGGTGGCGGTCCGGCCGGCGTACCGATCCCGCCGGAGCACTTCCACCCGTTCCGGACGGGCGAGGCGCTCGACAGGGCACGCGGGGCGGCCTGGTGCGCCGACGCGATGGCCGCCGAGCTGCACGCGTCCGGCCCGATCTCCGACGATGGCTGGCCGGCGTTCGACCTCCTGACGCTCGGGATGGGCGGCGACGGGCACGTCCTGTCGGTGTTCCCCGGATCTCCCGCCTTTGAGGCTCCCGAGCTCGCGCTCGCGATCCCGGCCCCGACCCACATCGAACCGCATGTCGAGCGGGTCACCCTGAACCCGGCCGTCGTCACCGCCGCTCGCGAGGTCCTTGTCGTGGTCGTCGGCGCGAGCAAGGCGGCCATCCTCGCCGAGGTTCTGGGCCCCCTCACCGACGTCCGACGCTTGCCCGCCCAACTCGCCCGACACGCTGGTACGACCTGGATCGTGGACGAGGCTGCCGCTCGGCTTTTCTTGTGACCGATGGCACGGTACGGGCGACCCCTCCCCGTGCCAGACTGCGGACCATGCTCCATCGGATTACCCTAGTCGCATGACCGACCTGCTCCCCGCTCCCCGCCCCTATTCCCCCGGTTTGGAGGGCGTCATCGCCGGCGAGACGTCACTCGCCTACGTGGACGGTGAGCGCGGTCGACTGCTGTATCGCGGGTACCGGATCGGCGATCTCGTGGATCGCGGAACCTACGCGGCGGTCGCCAACCTCCTGTGGACCGGCGAGTGGGATCCGGCCCACCGGCTGGCGACCAGCCCGATCCCGGATGCGGTCCTGACCGTCCTCCGCACCCTGCCGCCCACGACCAAACCCATGGACGCCCTGCGAACCGCTGTTTCGACGTGGGGCGCGACCCAGGATCTCCCCTGGCCACCGACGGCCGAGCACGCCCGTGCCATCACCTCGTTCTCCCCGTCGGCGTTGGCGGCCTTCGCCCGGATCCGGGCTGGACAGGACCCGATCGAGCCCGACCCCTCGCTCGGTCTCGTCGAGGGGTTCCTCTACCAGCTCAAGGGCGAGCGCCCGGATGCTGCCACGACCCGGGCCCTGGATGCCTACTTCATCGTCGGCGCGGAGCATGGGTTCAACGCGTCGACCTTCACGGCGCGCGTCGTCACCTCCACCCGGTCCGATATCGCCTCGGCGGTCGTCGGCGCCATCGGCACGATGAAGGGTCCACTCCACGGCGGGGCGCCGTCGGAGGTGGTCGACCAGCTGAGCCGGGTGGGCTCCGCCGATCACGCCGAGGCTTGGGTCCGCGAGGCGCTCGCCAACGGGGAGCGGCTGATGGGCTTCGGGCATCGCGTCTACCGGGCGTACGACCCCCGGGCCGCAGCCCTGCGCAAGGTCGCCGAAGGGATGCCGAGCCGCCCGGACTGGCTCCAACTCGCGATCGAGGTGGAGGACGTCGCCCTCCGGGTCCTGGCCGAGAAGCACCCGGAGCGGCCGCTCAAGACCAACGTCGAGTTCTATGCGGCCCCGGTGCTCATGGGCGTCGGCCTCACGCCGGACCTCTTCCCGGCGACATTTTCACTGGCTCGCCATGCTGGCTGGACCGCCCACATCCTGGAACAGGCCGCCGACAACCGACTCATCCGCCCGGACGTCAACTACGTGGGGCCAGCGGAACGAGACCTGCCGGCCTGACCTCGGACTCGAGCGACACTGGGACCGGCGTGGCGGTCCGCGCCTCCTGCAGTCGAGCAAGGAACGGCGTGGCCCCGAGTCGGGTTAGCGTCTGGCGAGCGGTTTCGATGGCGGCGGGCGCCTCGGCCATCTCGCGACGTCGGTCGGTCGGCGGCCTCACAGCCAGCCGCGTCGCCGGAAGTAGGCGACCATCAGGATGAGCAGTATGGCCATCAGCAGCATGATCCCCAGGAAGGCGTGCTCCACGCCCTCGCCCGGGACCGGGACGTTCATCCCGAAGATGCTGGCGATGAGGGTCAGCGGCAGGAGGACGACGCTGGCAGCCGTCAAGATCCGGAACGAGTCATTCAGACGGTGGGAGAGCACCGACTCGTTGGTCGACTCGAGGGCCTCGATGACCTCCTTGTAGTTCTCCAGGGTGTCCCAGATCCGCTCCGCCGCGTCGGAGATGTCGTCGAAGTAGATCTCGAGTTCTGCCTGCAGGTAGCGCTGCTTCGTCCGCTCGAGGTCGCGCAGGACGGCGCGCTGCGGGCGGGCGATCCGCCGGAAGTTGATGATCTCCTGCTTCGCCTCGGAAATGTCGCGGACGATCTCCGACGAACGGCCCTCGAAGATCTCGTCCTCGATGCGATCAAGCTTGAGCGCCATTTTGCGGAGCATCGGGAACGATGCGTCGACGCACGTGTCGACGATCTTGTAGAGGAGGTAGCCGGAGCCCTTCGAGAGCGTCGCCTCGCGGAGATCGTCCTTCTCGCGGTAGCGCTCGAACATCGCGGTCAGCGGCGGGAGCGGGATGTTCGGCAGGGTGATGAGGTAATCCGGACCCATGAACAGGTCAAGCTCGGCGGTCAGTACCCGGCCCTGGTCCTTTTCGAACAGCGGGAAGTGGAGGACGATGAAGACATAGTCATCGTACTGGTCCAGCTTCGGCCGGTTATTCCGCGAGTAGACATCCTCGTAGTCGAGCGGGTGGAACTCGAAGTTGGCCTCCAGCCAATCGCGATCGGCCATCCGGGGCGACTCGATGTGGATCCAGCGGAGGCCGGCCGCTTCGATGATCTCGGGCGCGGCGACGTCCGGCGGCGCGCTGGGATCGATCGTCCCGATGGGTCGGTGCGCGCGCGGACGAGGCAGGCCAATGTTCGGCACCGCGCCATCATGTCACGCGAGTCGAACCACGAAACGCGTTGGATGCCGTACAGTCGCATCGTCCGCACTGGTGACTTGGGTCACCATGGGGCGCTCTGATGGGTCACCATCGGGCGCACCGCTGGCCACCATCGGGCGACCCACAACACCCAACGGCCGACACCCGCGACCCGCGGCCGACCTAAGGAGCCAGTACGAATCCATCGGGGCCATCGCGGATCGGCGCGCTGCTGTTGCGGCTCGCGACACTGCAAGGACCCTTTGCACGCCAGCCTATGTCAGGATCATGACCGACCTTCCCGCCCGCAACTATCTCGCCGCCGATCGTCCGGCTGCCCTGGCCTGGTTGCGGCTCAGCCGACCGGATCTCGGGAGTCTGGCCGTGGCCGCCGCCATCTGGCTGACCATCATCCTTCTGGCCGAACCGTTCGGCCGTCTGTGGGGGACCGGCCAGGAGGCGATCTCCTATTGGGCACCGCGTCTCGCCGCGCCGTATGCCCAGTCGAACTGGACGACGACCGGTGCCTATGTCTACTCACCCGCCTTCCTGCAGGCGATGGCCCCGTTGACGAACCTGCCGTGGATCTGGTTCATGGCCGTCTGGACGGGCTTGCTGCTGGCGGCCGTCCGCTTCCTGACGGGTCCGCGGCTGTTCATCGTCGGCGCGCTGCTGGCGACGCTGGAGCTGGCGGG
>JANONZ010000310.1:0-2124 GCA_031421095.1 Thermomicrobiales bacterium | reverse complement strand
GCCGCCTGAGACGGGCGCGTCCAGGAAGCCGACGCCATGCTCGGCCAGGCGGGCCGCCCAGTCGCGGGCCAGCAGCGGATCGCCGGTGCTCATGTCGACCACGACCGCACCGGGCCGGAGGCCCTCAAGGAGACCCCCGGCGCCGAAGATCACGTTCGCCACGTCGGGCGGATCCGGCAGCATCAGGATCACCACATCCGAGGTTCGGGCCACGGCCGCCGCGGAGCCGCCATCGGTCGCACCGGCCGCGATGAGCGCCTCGATCGGACCGCGCGATCGCGAATGGACGGTCAACGGGATGCCGGCGGCCAGGATGTGCCCGGCCATCGGCCGGCCCATGACCCCCAGGCCGACGAACCCGGCCTGCGCCGTCGTCACCAGCTTTGCCACGGCAGTCTCACTCGCCGATCGTCGGGGAGGTTGACACTACCCACCGATCCGATACCCGTACTCGGTGATCCAGTGCAGCGAGTCGATGGTCGTGCCAGACGGGCGGTATTCAAGGCCGACGTGGCCTTCGTAGCCGCTCTGGGCGACCGCCGCGAGCACGTTGCGGTGATCGATCTCGCCCGTGCCCGGTTCGTTGCGGCCGGGCGCGTCGGCGATCTGTACGTGACCCACCCGGTCGAGCAGCCGGCGGTACGTGTTCAGGAGCTCTCCCTGGACCCGCTGGAGGTGATAGAAATCGAACTCGATCCGGTGCCGGGTCGGGCCGACGCCGTCCACGAGCCGCTCAACGTCGGCGATCGACTCGAGGACGTAGCCTGGGTTGTCGTGCGGGTTCAACAGCTCCGTCATGGGCGTGACGCCGACGGTCGCGAGGCGCTCGGCCGCCCAGGCGAAGCGGTCCTGCACGCGGGCCAGCTGGCTGTCCCGCGTTTCGGCCTCGTTGCGGTTCCCGGCGAGCACGTGGACCTTGCGGGTGCCCAGTCGCCCCGCGTGCTCGGTAGCCTGCTCGATCGTCTCTCGGAACTGGGACTCGGCCGCCGGATCGGCCGCGTATCCACGATCGCCCTTCGAGAAGTCGCCGACCTCCACGTTGAACGCGTCGAGCGTGAGACCATCGGCTTCGAGCGCGCTGGCGATGGCGGCGACGCCGCGCGGTGCCACCCAGTGCATCTCCACGGTGTCGAAGCCCGCTGCACGGGCGTGCGCGAACCGTTCCATGAACGGCACCTCGACAAAGAGGAACTCGAGGTTGGCCGAAAAGCGCAGCATGCGGGCCCCGTCTTGGTGGACATGAAGTCACACTGTTGAATGGCTGTCATATTAGACCTGCCAGGCGCGATCCGCGAGGACCGGCAGACGTGTACGGCTCGGTGTGCGATGACGGATGGCGGGAGGGTTCGATGACACAGCCGGCACTCGATCACCCGGGGGACGGCGGAAACGGGACCCGGGACTACGGCTACATCGACATCAATGCCCTCGTGGGTCCCCGGTTCGGCGGCGCCCGCGGCGCGCCGGTGGAGGACCTGAGCCGCGAGCGGAAGACCCACGGGATCCGGTTCTCGCTCGTCCGCCATCTGACTGCGCTGCTGGGTGAGAGCGAGCTCGGCAACCGGGACCTCCTGGAAGCCTGCGAGGGCGAACCGGGCCTCCTGCCGGTGGCGGTGCTGTCGGTCGACCGTACTGGAGACGTGGATCGGGCCGGTCCGCTCGCCGCCAAGGTCGCTGGGTTCTGGCTGGAAGGGCGGGCCGTGCCGGGCAGCAGCCTCGCCGCCGAACCGGTCGTGCGCGCGGCCGCGCGGACCGGGCGCCCGATCTTCGTGCCGCTTTCCGGCTGGGGATCCGCCTCGGCCATCGGAGCGGCGACGGAGGGGCTGGGTGTGCCCGTCATCCTCATCGGCAGCCACTACAGCACCTCGGTCGAGGATCTGGCCGCTGGGCGCCGCTATGACCACCTGCATTTCGACACGAGCTCCATGGCGCATTTCAAGGCGATCGAGACGGCGGTCGGTGTCCTCGGTGCGGAGCGAGTCCTCCTAGGGACCGGATCACCGCTGCGTGCGATCCAGTCCTCGCTCAATGCGATCCTGGCGGCGGCCATCCCGGACGAGGCGAAGCGATCGATCCTGGCGGGCAATGCAGCCCGGTTGTTCGGACTGCCCAGCGGTCCAGTGG
>JANONZ010000309.1:0-1602 GCA_031421095.1 Thermomicrobiales bacterium | reverse complement strand
CCTCACGCGCACCCATCAAGAGCGCCGGTAGAGTTCGTCCGACTCGGTGACCGGCGCGGCAACCGACCCGCACCCTCAGGCGGTCACGGTGCCCCATTCGGCGCAGTGGATGGAGACCGAGAGATGTCCAGCAACGACCTGCCCCGGCGCAAGCCTGCCCCCAGGGCCCGCAACGCGTTCCTGCCGCCGCGCTTCGATGGCTACCCATACCTCGTCAGCCGGATCGGTCGCTGTGCGCTTCGACACCTCGTTCTGGTTCCGGCCGACTGGCCGCGTGACCGGATCATCGCCACGGCGCAGGTCCTGGCGGAGGCCAACCGCCTCGAGACGGTCGCCTGCTTCGGGCCGGAGGACGCGGTGTACGTCGCCATCGACAACACCGGGACCTGGGAGGGCCCGACCCCGACCGGGATGCTCGTGATCGAGCGCTTGCACCTGCCCGAGCCGCTCCCGGCGACCGATGAGCTGACCGCCCGGCGTGCCGCGCTCCAGGCATTCGACGACGCGAACCCGCGCCATGGCTACATCGTGGGCGACGGCACCGATGGCGGCGAGCCCGCCCAGCCCCAGGATCGCGCGCGCCTCGCCGGTCGCGGGCCCGACGGACTTCCGGCCGGCCTGATCCGCTGTCCGCGCTGTGAGCACGCGGCCGGCGACTACCTCCGGAATGACGTCGAGATCGTCCGGGTCCGCTGCGCATGCGAGAACCACAACCGCTGCGCGCGGTGCCTGACGCCGCTCGCCGCCAATCGCCTTTCGGCCTGGTTCTGGAGCGACGAGGATGACCGGGCTTGGCACGTCGCCGCGTATTCGGCGTTCTCGCACCGTTGCCCGGACGAGGGATAGCCCTCGATCCCGGCACCCACATCGCCGAGAGCACCTCGGCCTGCTCGGGCACGGTGCGCGTCGCCTGTTCCTGCTTGTCAGGCGGGTAGCCGTGCTTGCGCAGGTCGAGCGCGACAGCGAGACCTACAGGCGACCAGCGGCTTGCCGGATCACCGCCACATGGACCCGTGGGTCCGGGTAGTCCTCGCACCAGCCGTATCGATGGACGTAGGCGAGGATCCCGTCGGAGCCGACGACGAACTCGCCGGGCAGCTGCCATGGGTCATCCACGAGGGCGCGATCCGTTCCGTGCCGGGAGGCAGCCAGCTCCATGCCGGCCGCTGGCTCGCAGCGCAGGAATGCGTCTGGCGCATCGAAGAGGACCTGGGCGGTGGTCCCCTGGAGCAGCCCATAGGCTTCATATGTCGAGCGGTCCAGGTCGCACAGGATCGGGACGTCCAGGTGCTGGAGTTCGCGATAGCGAGCCGCGCGCTCCGGCTCACCCTGTCCGATGATGACGACCTCGCCGCCGCCGGCCCGATAGTCAGCCACCTCGGCCCTCAGGCGGGCTGCACGATCCATCCCGCACGAACAACCGAAATGACGCCAGAACAGGAACAGGACGGGCCGATCGGCCCACAGTGCGGACAATGTCGTCGGCGTTCCCTCGTGGTCCGGCAGGATCGCGTCCGGTGCAGGATCGCCCACCTGGGGCGGCAGCGTGGCCCAGCGAAGCCGTGTCGGGCCGGCCTCCCAGCCGACCTTCCAACGCCGCTC
>JANONZ010000308.1:0-13831 GCA_031421095.1 Thermomicrobiales bacterium | reverse complement strand
AGCGCGGCCGTCTCGGCGGCCCGCGACAGGGGACTGGTCAGCACGAGGGCGAAGCGATGGCCGGCCAGACGGCCCCCGATCGCTCGCGCCTGCGCGCGACCCGTCTCGGTCAGAGGGATATCGGTGAGGCCGGTGTGCCGTCCGAGACGCGCCCACTCGGTCTCACCGTGGCGGACGAGCCAGACGTGGCCAGTGTCGTGGGCCTTGGCCATCGCGTCAGGCCGGCGGCAGGTCGATGTCCGGCCGTGCGGTCTCCGTCGGATCGACCGCAAAGAACGCTCGTGGCAGCCAGCCGAAGAGCGGTGCGAGGAACAGGTCAGGGACCTGGCCGATGCGGGTGTTGTATCGGTAGACCTGATCGTTGTAGAGCTCGCGACGGTCGGCGATCATCCCCTCGAGGCGCTCGATCTCGTTCTGCAGGTCCAGCACGTTGGCTTGCGACTTGAGGTCCGGATACCGTTCGACGACCGCGAACAGCGAGCGGACCGCCGCGCTCGTCGCCTCCGAGGTCTCCGCCTGGTCCGGGATCGGTGCGCCCGGGGTGTACGCCGCCCGTGCCTCGGTCACCTGGGCCAGGACGTCCTGCTCGAAGGCCATCAACCCGTGGACGGCGGCGACAAGGTTCGGCAGCAGGTCGTGGCGCTGCTTGAGCACCACGTCGACATTCGACCAGGCCTTGTCGATGCGTTGTCGGAGAGCAACGATAGCGTTGTAGCTTGTCAGCACGATGAATCCGACGATCCCGACGACCAGCGCGATTGCGAAGAGGGCGGCGACGTCCGTCGGGCTCACAGGCTGAAACCTCCGCCGAGGTCGATGGCGAACACCATCGCCGAGACGATGGCGAGGACCGCCCCCAGGAGGCCGATGACGAACCGCGTCTGGGCACGCTCGACGACCGCGCCCGGTGACCCGAAGGCGATGAACAGCGGCACCTCGTCCGAGGCAGCCAGGACCAGCGTCTCCGGGGCGATCGCGAAGGTTCGCTCCGCACGTGCCGCCTCGGCCGGACTGGCCAGGGGCAGGGCGTTCGCGGCGGGGTCGATCTGTGGGGCGCGAACCGGCCGCCCGATCCCGAACCCCGGGATGCCCGCGTTCCCCCAGGCCTCGGTCGGGTCGTCGGCGAGCAGGCCGGCGGCGCGCGCCTGTGCGAGGTCGGCAACGATCTCCGGGTCGACATCGAGGACATCGGCAGCGCTGCCGATATCGGCACCGGCGGGGTCGGTCAGGTCGGAGAAGGGGAGCGCCCGGCCGAGGATGGTGACAGGGTCCCCCGGCTCGAGTCGCGTCTCGCGATACTGCCGGCGGCCATGCCGCTCGCCCAGTCCTGGTTGCGCTTGCCAGCCCCTTTGGACCTGGACCGTCAGGAGCGCAAGGGCAAGGCGCTCGCGGTCCTGTTCGCTCGCCTGGGTGGAGCCACCGATCCGGATCGAGAGCCCGGCCGGCTCATCGCCCACCAACGTCGTCTCGTCCTGGAACCGGGATGGGGCTTCGACGTGGGCACCGCGCGGGAAGATCCGCACCTCGCCGGTCGCATCGCGCACGCGAAAGCCGACGGCGCGTTCCTCCGTGTAGTCGCTGTCGGCCGTCCCGCGTTCCCCGCCATGTTCCACCGTTGCGCGGTAGTAGACGCAGGGCACGCTCTGCAGCAGCGAGACGAGGGTCAATTCGGCCGGTTCGATCGTGCCGCTGATGCTGACCTCACCGGCCGCCATCGCGCTGATCGTGGAGGTCGCGGTGTCGCCGACTCGTGCCGCCGAGCGATAGCCGCCCAGGCCGCGGACCAGTAACACGAGCCCGGCGACGAACCCGCCGCCCGCCAGCACCGCGACCCACGGACCGTACGTCGCCTCCACCGGCCCATCGTACGGGACGGACGGCGGCCGTTGGACGATCCGCCGCGTGTCACGATCCGTCGCGACATCCGTGTGCTAGCCTCGGGCCCGGCGTTGGGTCGGACAAGGCGGCCTTCTGGTCGCGGCAGCGGATGGAGGGTCGGATGCGGCTGAGTGAATGGTGTGCTCAAGCGCAATTCCGCGACTCCGTGGCGACGAAGGTGCTGGCGACGGTCGAGTCGACCCTGTCGGTCCTCGGCGGAGAGAAGGATCCGCGATGCTGGGTGGTCTGGGGCGATGACCCGGGCAGCCGCTACATGCTTCTGGTGCCGACGGCCGCTGGCCTCCTGCAGATCGCCGTCCGAGTCAGCGTGCCGGGTGAGGGACCGCGGTCCGGCGGCAAGCTGATCCGCTGGAACCGCGTCCAACTCGGTGAACTTGCGGTGGAGCAGCAGGGAGGACACCGCCTGGTGACCTTCCAGGTCGAGACGCACATCCTCCATGGGGTCGACGCGGATGCTGACGCGGTGGCCGACTTCGCCCTGTCGCTCTTCGCGGACGTCGATGGACGGGCGTCCCCGTTTGCCTGGGCAGCCCCGTTCGACTCGGCAGCCACGTCGTCGACCACGGGCAAGCCCGCGAAGCCGGTGTCTTGAACGCGGGTCCCGAAACAGGCAGCGCGCTGATCGAGGCCGTCATCTTCGACCTCGACGGGGTCCTGGTCGACTCCGAGATCTGGTGGGATGAAGTGCGGATCGCGTTCGCTGCGGAGCACGGACGGAGCTGGACGGCGGACGACCAGGCGGCCGTGATGGGTGCGAACTCGCGCGCCTGGGCGGCGATCATGCGCGAACGACTGGAGCTGGACCTGCCCGATGTGGCGATCGAGCGAGCGATCGTCGATGGCGTCGTCGAGCGATACCGGGGTGAGGGCGCGCCGCGCATCGATGGCGCGGTCGAGGCTGTCCGCCGGATCGCGGCGGACTGGCCGGTCGCCGTCGCATCGTCGGCCCACGCCGATGTCATCTCGGCGGCGCTCAAGGCGATCGACCTGGCGGACCAGTTCGCGGTCGTCGTGTCATCGGATGAGGTGGACCACGGCAAACCGGCTCCGGACGTGTATCTCGAGACCGCCCGGCGGCTCGGGATCAGACCCGAGGCCTGCATCGTGGTCGAGGACTCGCGCAACGGGGTCCGGGCGGGGAAGGCGGCGGGGATGACGGTCGTGCTGGTGCCGAACCACAGTGTGCCGCCGGCGCCGGGGACCGCGGAGCTGGCCGACCATGTGCTCGCGCGCCTGGAGGATCTCGATCCTGCCGCCCTGGCACGGTCCAGATCAGCCTCCAGGCCGCAGTGAACGGCGACATGAGCAGCCCCGCCCGACCGGGCCGACCCGTCCTCCCCGGTCCCTCCATCCATCCGATCCATCGGACCGTCCGGTATTGGGCGTCACGGATCGCCGTGGTGGGACTGGTCCGAGCCTATCTGCGGGTCCGCCTCGATGGCCACGAGCGACTGCCGGCTGGTCCGGCCATCTATTGCTTCAACCACCTGAACTGGTCGGATCCGTTCGTCCTGATGGCCGCCCTGCCCTTCCGGCCACGCCTCTGGTTCTTCGGTCCCAAAGAGGATGATATGGGGGTTGGGGGACGGAATCGGCTCATGACCTGGGCGGGCACGGTGATCCCGTACAAGCCCGGCAAGAACGACCTGCTCGGGGCGACCCGCCACGTCGCCGCGGTCATCTCTACGGGAGCCGTCGTCGCCATCGCCGGGGAGGGCCGGATCCACCATCGGGAGTCGGAACTGCTCCCACTGAGCGAGGGTGCCGCGTATTTCGCGTTGCGTTCGCGCGTCCCGCTCGTGCCGGTCGCCATCACGGGGACGAGCTGGCTGCGCCTGGGCGGGCGCGTCCGAGTCCAGATCGGCGCGCCCATCCAGACCGAAGGGCGGCCGACGCGAGAGGCGGTCGCGGCTTTGACTGCGCGTGCCTGGCAGGACCTCCACGACCTCGTTGGCGATGCGCCCGACCTGCCCGAGCCAGGCCGTGTGGGCCGCTGGATCACGGAACGCTTCAACGACTGGCCCGAGGGGTCGCGGGCGGCCGCTCGGGCGGCGTCGGAGGCGTCGCGTCTGGCATACTTCGAGCCGTCCGAATGACACAGGAGGGATCGTGGTAGCGACCGGTCTGTCGACCGACCCGACCGAGTACCGAGCACGCCTCGCGGAACAGTCTGACGAGCAGATCGATGCGTGGGCCGCGGAATCGTTGCGCGATGTCGCGATCCGCCGCGGGGTCATCAAGGTCGTCGACGACTTCCGCCGCGAGGGAGGCCTCGACGAGCGTAGTTTCGAACGGGTGTTCGCATCGGGAGGCGGACCGCCGGCGGCCATCGGGCGTGACGCCCAAGGTCGCCTGATGGTCCCCGCGATCACGCTCTACGTCCTCGTCCCCGGGATCCGGGCGCAACTGCCGGATGCCCGCGATCGGCTGATCGCCTACCTCGTGGCGAATTACGAAGAGATCGTCTACGTCTGAGGCGCCTCGGGCGCTTCGGACATCACCGGCCGGGCTCATCCGGCTGGTCCATCCGTTCCCCTGCGTCCTGGACGGTGTGGTCACGGCCGCCGTCGCACTGGTCGCCGGGGCTGACGCCGGGCTGGCCATCCGCCTCGGGCTCTCGATGGTCGCGCTGCAGGCGTCGATCGGGTCGCTCAACGACGTGCTGGACGCCAGGCACGATGCGGGACGCAAGCCCGGCAAGCCGATCCCGTCCGGCCTGGTCTCTCCGGACGTGGCTCGGGGGGTCATGGTCGTCGGCGCCGGGCTCGGGATCGCTGCGGTCGTCGCGTCAGGACCTGTTCTGGTGGCTCTGGCGGGCGCGGTCCTGGTCATCGGTTACGCCTACGACCTCGTCTTCAAGGGCACGACCTGGTCGTGGGTGCCCTTCGCGGTCGGGATCCCGCTTCTGCCTGTCTATGGTTGGCTGGGGGCCACGGGTCGTCTGCCGACGGTGTTCGCGCTCCTGTTGCCGATGGCGGTCCTGGCGGGCGCTGGGCTGGCGATCGCGAACGCCCGAGCGGACGAGGAGCGTGACGCGGCCGCCGGACTGACGTCGATCGCGACCCGATCGGGGAGCGAGGTCGCCTGGCGGATCCACGCCGCCCTGCTCGTGGTCGTGGTGGTCGTCGCCGTCGCATCACTGGCGGTGGCGGGTGTGGCGGTCGCCGCGGTCGGGCTTACGCTCGCGGCAGGGCTGGTCGTCGTCGGTGGCATCGTGGTCGGCCGGTCGGGGCCACCGGAGCGGCGGGAGCGAGCCTGGGAGCTGGAGGCCGTGGGCATCGGTCTCCTGGCCACGGTGTGGCTCGCTGGGTTGGCCCTCGGCGGATCCCTCGGCTAGGACGCAGGAAGCCGGCACCTTTCGTCGGGTGCCGGCTTCCTGGTTCTCCGTCGGGGTGCGTCAGCCGTCTTCGCGGCGAACGAGCGCGATCGCGTTCTCGAGCTTCAGCTTCGTGATCGTCAGATACTTGGCCAGGTTGGCCCGGTCGGTGGCGGCGATGGAGTCCCGAAGTTCACGGCTCCGCACGACGTCGATCATCGTCTCGACCGCCTCGGCGAGGCCCTGCTTGGCGTTGATCAGCGAATCGTCGGTGATCGGGCCGGTCTTGTGGTCAGGGTTTCGGCTCCACTGATCATCAGTGTCGGTCCTTGCCGCCTGCGACGCTTCCGAGGCTTCGGATCCATCCGTCGGCTCTGCGACCATGACCGGGCGCGTCCGTCGGCCCTCGATCTTGTCGCGCAACTTGATGAGTGTCAGCTCACCGCGGGCGACCTGCGCCGCAAGTCGGCGGCGCTTCCTGGGGTCATCCACCTTCATCAGCTCGTAGGCGTGGGACAGGCTGTCCTTGCGCAAAGACACCAGCTCGCGGATCTCCGGTGGAGCGTCGGCGAGTCGAAGGCGATTCTCCAGGTAGCCCTTGTCCTTGCCCAGCTTCTCCGCCAGCTTGCGGATGCTGTAGCCGTGTTCTCGAACCATCCGGTCGTACATCGCCGCTTCGTCCAGCGGCGTGAGGTCTTCGCGTTGCAGATTCTCGATGATCGCGATCTCGAGTGCCGTGTCGTCGTCGATCACCTCGATGAGCGCAGGGATCGTCTCGAGCCCGGCGAGCTTCGAAGCGCGCCAACGGCGCTCACCGGCGACGATCTGGTAGGCGTTGGGGCCGGCAGGCCTTACCAGGATCGGCTGTAGGACGCCATGCTCGCGGATCGATGCAGCCAGCTCGTTGAGCGCGGTCTCCTCGAACACAAGGCGCGGCTGTTCGGGGTTCGGCTGGATACGGTCCAGAGGGACGATGCGAACGCCGAACGATGGTCCCGGTCTGTCCGCAGACAGCAGGCTCACGATGGCCGGCGAGAGCTCAGTGTCCTCCGAGAGACGCCGGGCTGCGGCTGCGCGGAAATCAGTTCGGGCCAAGGTCGATCACCTCCCGGGCGAGTTCGCGATAGGTGCGGGCCGCATCGCTGCTGCTCGCATACGAGGTGATGGGCCGGCCGACGAGCGGCGCCTCTCCGAGCTTCACGGTGTTGCGAACGATGCTGGTGAAGACATGGTGGTCGCCGACCCCGCGCAATTCATCCAGCATGTCCCGGGCGAGATTGGTACGGCCGTCGAAGAAGGTCGGCAGCAGTCCAAGGATGCGCAGGTCCCGGTTGAGCTTGAGACGGATCGCGTTGATGACCTTGACGAGATTGTTCAGGCCCTTCATCGCGTAGTACTGCGTCTGCACCGGGATGATGACGCCGGTCGCTGCGACGAGGCCGTTGACCGTAAGCAGACCGAGGTTTGGAGGGCAGTCGATGAGGACGTAGTCGTAGACGTCGATCTGGCCATCAAGAGCCTCACGCAGGATCTGCTCTCTCCCCATGGCCGTGAACAACTCGCCCTCTGTCGAGGCCAGATCGATGTGGGCCGGTGCGACATCGATGCCGGTGGTCTCGGTCGGCAGGATGATCTCGATCAGCGACGCTCGGCCATCGGCCAGCACGTCAGCCATGGAGCGTTGGATCGTATTGAGGTTGATGCCGAGGCCAGCCGTCAGATTGGCCTGCGGATCCATGTCGACACAGAGGACGCGGTAGCCCTCTTCCGCGAGGGCTCCGGCGAGATTGATCGCCGTCGTCGTCTTGCCGACGCCGCCTTTCTGATTGGCGATCGCGATCACGTTCGTCACCGGGACATCACCTCGAGATCATGATGACGGCACGGGGGCCGCCGGGAGGGCGGAGAAGGCCCACCCATGCTACCCCCTCGGACCGCTCTTGTGGAACCTGGGTTATCCACACGGTTTCAGGGTTATTCACCGAATCTGTGGATATCCGTGTGGCCTCCGAAGGCGGGACCAAGGTCGCTATCATGCGCAGTGTCCTTGCGCAAAGCCAGCCGATGAGGAGCCAACAGCGGTGCCGACGAACGCGGAGCGATTCGAACGACTCGATCAGATGCGCGCGGCATCCCAGCTGGGAGGTGGCGAGGCCCGCATCGCAAAGCAACACGCCTCAGGAAAACTGACGGCCCGCGAACGACTGGCATTGTTGCTGGACCCCGGGTCATTCATCGAACTCGACGCGTTCGTCACGAACCGCGATGCTGCTGCCGAGCACTCGTTCCTGGGCGATGGTGTCGTGACGGGTCATGGCGAGATCGACGGTCGGACGGTCTTCGTGTTCAGCCAGGATTTCACCGTCTTCGGTGGATCGTTGTCCGAGGCGTACGCCGAGAAGATCTGCAAGGTGATGGATCTGGCGCTCAAGGTCGGCGCGCCGATCATCGGGTTGAACGACTCCGGTGGCGCACGGATCCAGGAAGGCGTCGTGTCGCTCGGCGGATACGCCGAGATCTTCCTGCGCAACGTTCTCGCATCCGGAGTGGTGCCACAGATATCGGTCATCCTGGGGCCATGCGCCGGCGGCGCCGTCTATTCCCCGGCCATCACCGATTTCACGATCATGGTCCAAGGCACGAGTTATATGTTCGTGACCGGGCCCAGTGTCGTGAAGGCCGTCACCCATGAAGAGGTCGACGCTGAGTTCCTGGGCGGTGCGGAGACGCACACGGCCCGCAGCGGTGTGGCGCATCTGGCAGCCCGGGACGAAGCCAGTGCGCTGGATGCCGTCCGCACATTGCTCGCCCACCTTCCACAGAATAATCTCGATATGCCCGCGCGGGTCACGAGCAGCGATCCCGCTGACCGCATGGATGCGTCGCTCGATCTCGCCGTGCCGGACGACCCTCGGTTGCCGTACGACATGCACGATGTGCTGTTGGCGATCATCGACGACCGCGACTTCCTGGAGATCCAGCCAGCGTGGGCGCAGAACATCATCGTCGGGTTCGCGCGGCTGGATGGCCGAAGTGTCGGGATCGTGGCGCAGCAGCCCGCGGTCCTGGCGGGCGCACTTGACATCGACGCGTCGGTCAAGGCCGCACGCTTCGTCCGAACGTGCGATGCATTCAACGTCCCGATCGTCACATTCGTGGACGTACCAGGTTTCCTGCCGGGCGTCAGCCAGGAGCACGGTGGGATCATCAAGCATGGAGCGAAGTTGTTGTATGCCTACTGTGAGGCGACCGTTCCAAAGCTTACCGTGATCACGCGCAAGGCCTATGGCGGTGCGTACGACGTCATGAGCAGCAAGCACATCCGTGGCGACATGAACTTCGCGTGGCCGACCGCCGAGATCGCGGTCATGGGCGCAGAGGGCGCCGTTGGGATCATCTATCGCGACAGGTTGGCGGCTGCCGCCGATCCGGTCGCCGAGCAGGCACGACTCGTGGAGGCATATCGCGCCGAGTTCGCCAACCCGTTCATCGCCGCGGCGCGCGGATACGTGGATGACGTCATCAAGCCATCAGAGACGCGGCCTCGACTGATCCGCGCGCTCCACCTGCTGGCCAGCAAGCGCGACACGAACCCCCGAAAGAAGCATGGCAACATCCCTCTCTGACCTGCCGCGATCCAGGCCGTCTTTGCGCAAAGACGCCGGGCGACCGTGACTCTCCAGGTACCTCCGTTCGGGACCGTCCTCATCGCGAATCGTGGGGAGATCGCCGTCCGGATCATCCGTGCGTGTCACGAGCTTGGGATGTCGGCGGTCGCCGTCTACAGCGATGCCGACGCGGGCGCCCAACACGTTCGGCTGGCGGACGCGGCGGTTCGTCTGGGCCCGCCGCCCCCGACCGAGAGTTACCTCCGGATCGATGCGGTCATCGCGGCGGCGATCGCCAGTGGCGCCGACGCCATCCATCCTGGGTACGGCTTCCTGTCGGAACGGGCGGCGTTCGCCCGAGCTGTGGAGGACGCGGGATTGGTCTTCGTCGGACCTCCATCGGCCGTCATCGACGCGTTGGGCGACAAGCTCAATGCTCGACGCGCCGCCGCGTCGGTCGGAGTGGAGGCTGTGCCTGGGACACTGGTGGGGGTGCCCACCGAGCGACCGGATCAGGTGGCGGAAGCTGTTGCGATGGCGGATCGGATCGGTTTCCCGCTGCTCGTCAAGGCAGCCGCGGGAGGTGGGGGACGGGGCATGCGTCGGGTCACGAACAGCGCTGAGCTGGTCGGCGCCCTGGCCGCTGGTTCGGCGGAGGCGGCGTCCGCGTTTGGCGATGGCGTCGTGTACCTTGAGCGGGAGCTTCGGCCGGCCCGCCATATCGAGGTCCAGATGCTGGGCGATGACACCGGCCGGATCGTTGCGATCGGGGAGCGAGACTGCTCACTGCAGCGGCGCCACCAGAAACTCCTCGAAGAGGCCCCCGCACCCGGTCTGACCGTCGCGGAGCGACGCCACCTGCACGAGCTCGCAGTGCGGGTCGGCACGGCAGCGGGCCTGCGGAATGCGGCGACGGCGGAGTTCCTGCGGGCGCCCGACGGCGCGTTCTACTTCCTTGAGGTCAATACCCGTCTGCAGGTCGAGCACGGTGTCACGGAGTTGGCGATGGGTCTGGATATCGTCCACGAGCAGTTCACGCTTGCGGCCGGGCGTCCGCTGTCGGACATCGCACTGGCAGCGGCAGAACGGGCCGCGGATCCCGACGGTCACGCCATCGAGGTCCGCCTGGCGGCGGAGGACCCGTCGCGAGACTTCGCCCCCTCGCCCGGACGGGTCCGCCGATGGGTCATGCCGGCGGGTCCTGGCGTGAGGGTGGACACCGGGATCGTCGACGGGGACCGGGTCCCGCCCGACTACGACAATCTGGTGGCCAAGATCCTCGTCCACGGCCAGGATCGTGCGATGGCCATCGACCGTCTGAGGCGAGCTCTCGACGAGACGGAGATCGCCGGCATCCAGACGACCCTGCCGTTCCACCGATTCGTTGCCCGTCACGACGGGTTCCGCGCTGGCGACGTCTCGATCGACTGGGTCGCCGAGCATTGGGATGGGCCAGCGGAGCGTGCCCGGTCCGTCGAACTGGCGGTGAACGCCGCGGCTCGGGCCGTCACGGCGCCGGATGGCGGCGACCAGTCCCAGCCTCGGGTCAGGGCCGAAGCCATCGATCCAGCGGCTACGACCCGGGCGGTCGTTGCGGGGCCCGGTCCGGCTGATGGAGCCTCCGACTGGGCCGCCGCCGCGCGGGCTGGAGCCATCGATCGGTGGCCTCGATGACCCGCCTCCGGGTCACTGACCGCCTGTCCGGCGAGCGCCTCGGCGACCGCGCGCCTGCCGCCGAGACCGCGACCGCGGCGCCACAGCCGAACGAACGATCCGTCGTTCTGCCGGCCGTGACCCCGTCGCGAGTCCGCGGCCGGACCGCCCTGGAGGTGGTCGTTGCCGGTTGGCAGTTCGAGCTCGAGGTGGAGGACGCTGACCTCGCGGACCTCCGCGATCGCGCGACGAAGGACCGTGGGGCGGTCATCCATGACGGGCCGACCGAGGTTCGTGCCATCATCCCGGGACGGGTCATCTCTGTTGACGTCACGGTCGGCGATGTCGTCACGGTCGGGCAGCGGCTCCTCGCGGTGGAGGCCATGAAGATGGAGAACGAACTCCGGGCGCCGCGGGAGGGCACCATCGAGCGGGTCGCCACGGCGATCGGGCAGACGGTCGAGCCCGGCGCCATCCTGGTCGTCATCCGATGACGCCCTCGCGTCGGGCGGCGGGCGAAGTCCCGGATCCGGGCCGCGACCGCTGGCGCGAGACCATTCGAGCCAAGGCTCTCGGCGGCGCACCGGAGCGGCGCGAGGCGTTCGAGACCTCATCCGGGATCGTCGTCCGCGACCTCTACACCCCGGCCGATCTCGCCGGCATGGACGAGGCTCGTGATCTGGGTCGTCCTGGCGAGTACCCCTTCACGCGGGGTGTCCAGCCGACCATGTATCGCAGCCGCTTCTGGACGATGCGGCAGTACGCTGGATTCGCCACGGCGGAGGAGACCAACAAGCGCTTCCTCTACCTCATGGATCAGGGCCAGACGGGCCTGTCGGTGGCCTTCGACCTGCCGACGCAGATGGGCTACGACTCGGACGCGCCGGAGGCGGAAGGCGAGGTCGGTCGGGTCGGAGTGCCGATCGCGAGCCTCGCCGACATGTCGGTCCTGCTCGATGGCCTGCCGCTCGGGAAGGTCAGCACCTCCATGACGATCAACGCGACGGCGCCGATCCTCCTGGCCCTGTACGTCGCGGCGGCCGAGGCGCAAGGGGTGCCGCGGGCCGAGATCGCCGGCACGACCCAGAACGACATCCTCAAGGAATACATCGCCCGGGGCACGTACATCTTCCCGCCCCGCCCTTCGATGCGTCTGGTGACCGATGTCTTCGAGTTCTGCGCCGCCGAGCTGCCCAGGTGGAACACGATCTCGATCTCCGGCTACCACATGCGCGAGGCCGGCGCGACGGCCGCCCAGGAGCTCGCCTTCACGCTCGCCGACGCGATCGCCTACGTGGAGGCGGCCGTCGCCCGCGGTCTCGATGTGGATGACTTCGCCGGCCGGCTGAGCTTCTTCTTCGCTGCCTGGTCCGAGCTCTTCGAGGAGGTCGCGAAGTTCCGAGCCGCCCGTCGGATGTGGGCGACGATCATGCGCGAACGCTTCGGGGCGACCAACCCGCGCTCCTGGGTCTGCCGCTTCCATGTCCAGACGGCGGGCTCCAGTCTCACCGCGCAGTCGGTCGACAACAACGTCGTTCGGACGACGGTCCAGGCGTTGGCTGCGATCCTGGGCGGCGCCCAGAGCCTCCATACGAACTCACGAGATGAGGCGCTCGCCCTGCCGACGGAGGAAGCGGCCCGCCTGGCGCTCCGCACGCAGCAGATCCTTGCCCACGAGTCCGGAGTCACCGAGACGCCCGACCCACTGGCCGGTTCCTACTACGTGGAAAGCCTGACCAGCGAGCTGGAGGCTGCCGCCTGGAGCTACCTCGACGAGATCGAGGCGATGGGTGGGACCCTGGCGGCCATCGAGGGCGGTTTCCAGCAGCGGCAGATCCAGGAGGCGGCCTACCGGGTCCAGCGGGCGATCGAGTCCGGCGAGCAGGTCGTCGTCGGCGTCAACCGCTTCCGCGACGACGAGATCCACACGCCGCCGATCCACAAGATCGACCCCGACGGCGAGCGTCGTCAGATCGAGCGGGTCCGGCGGGTCCGGGCTGAGCGCTCGGCCGAGGATTGGGTGGCCGCCATGGACGAACTGGGCCGGGTCGCGGTCAACGGCGATGGCAACCTGATGCCACCGATCCTCGCCGCCGTCCGTGCTTACGCGACCGTGGGTGAGATCAGCGACCGCCTGCGGGTGGCCTGGGGCGAGCATCGTGAGCTCATCACCGTTTGACGCCCCGCTGGATCCGCGCCGCCAGACCCGCCATCGGTCGTTGCTGCTCTCCACGCGACATCGGGTACGGGGTACGCTGGAGCCATGTTGAACAGCCTTGGTGCGGACCGCCTGCCTGACGCGATCCGGCGTATCGGCAAGGTCCACCATGTTGCGCTGATCGTCGCCTCGATTGACGACGCGCTCGGGTTCTGGCGCGATACGCTCGGGCTCGAGCTGGAAACGGTCATGGATATCCCGACGGATCGGGTCCGGATCGCATTCCTCGGGGTGGGGGAGTCCAGGATCGAACTTGTCGAGCCGACCGACGACACGACCGGCGTCGCTCGCTTCCTTGCTTCGAAGGGCGAGGGTTTCCACCACGTCTGCTTCGAGGTGCCGGACCTGGCCGAGACGTTGCGTGGATTGGCGGCAGACGGCATCGAGTTGATCGATACGGCACCACGTCGCGGGGCCGAGGGCCCCGTCGCCTTCCTCCACCCCCGGTCGGGGCATGGCGTCCTTTTGGAGCTGATCGAAGCGCCAGGCGGGCCGTCGTGGGCTGCCCTGGGGTTCTGACCGGAGCGGTTCTTCGTCACTGACCACCGGCAACTTCCCGGACGGCTGGCGCCGACTGCACGTCGTGGGCCGCCCTGGAGTTCTGACCGGAGCGGTTCTTCGTCACCTGACTACGTGGTGAACGTTAGGCGCGTTCGCGGCCAGATCGGGGCTCGCAAAACGCGCGCCAGAGTCCTTTCTGAGCGTGGGCGGTTCGGTCGCCAGGCCATCCAGGGGCACCATACGCGCCGAACGCGCACAGGGTGGACATAAGGCAATTTACCAGGATGGTCCGGCCGGATGCCGGATCCGGATGCCGCCTCAGTCCAGCGGTTTCGTGGCCCTGATCGAGAACATCAGAGGCAACTCCCCGGCCGTGCCTTCAGGCAGCCGGAATGTCCCATCGGGAGTCTTGGTCAGGAAATCCACACCCCAGTCCAGGAACGGGTGCTCCACGAGGGATTCGATCCGCAGGCCGGCGCCGATCAGGGCGTTGACGATCTCGCCCAGCCCATGGTCCCACCCGTGCCCCACGACGCCCTCGCCGACATCGGCCGCAGGGTCTGCGTAGGAACCGGTCACGGCGAACGAGATCGGGTCGCGGTGTTCCCAGTAGGGGTAGGTGAGGCGAAGCTCGCC
>JANONZ010000307.1:0-4218 GCA_031421095.1 Thermomicrobiales bacterium | reverse complement strand
GCGCAAGGCCCGACCGTTCCCACTGGGAACACTTTTCGTACAAGTCCCTCGTGGTCGATCGCCCAGACAGACAAGGACTGCAGTCTGGGGATCGGACCACGAGGCGTTTATCGCGAATCCGTTCCCGGGTGGAACATCGGGCTGGGTCCAAGGCGGAGGCTCGGGGCCGAGGCGTCTCGCGTCAACGGCGGCGTTCTGCCGCTACGCTCCGGAGCCGCTGGCCATGCGGTGAGCGGGTCGATGGCGAGGCGAACCCCTGTGGACGGTGTCGCGGCGTCTCGCGCGACGAACGAGCGTGGACCGGAGACGCATCCTGCCCCGGCTCCTCGTGCAGGTCCCGTGAGGAGCTCGCGGCCCGGACGTTGAGCGGCGTCCTCGGCTCGACCGGCTGGCGGCCCACGATCGGACCGTTCGAGCCGTCCGATTCACGCGACGGGCGGCCTCGCATTTGACGCCCATCGACCGCACGTTCTACGGTTTCGGACTGTGAGGACAACCGTGAGCACCGACGCCATCCTGCTCATGGCCTACGGGAGTCCCGACCGGCTCGACCAGGTCGAGGCCTACTACACGGACATTCGCCGGGGCCACGCGCCGTCGCAGGAGCTCCTCGAGGAGCTGATCGGCCGCTACCGGGCCATCGGCGGTGGCTCACCGCTGTCCAGGATCGTCGAAGCGCAGCGGGCCGCCCTCGAAGCCGCGCTCGGGGCGCGGGGCCGTCCCGTCCGGGTCTATGCCGGGATGCGCCACATCGAGCCGCGGATCGGCAGGATCGTCGAGGGGATGGCCGCCGACGGCGTTGAGCAGTTTGTGGCGATCGCCTTGGCACCCCAGAAGTCGTCGAACGCCGCCGGCTACCGGCGTGCCGTGGACGCCGCCCTGGCCGGGCTGGGTGAGGGGGCACCCTCGGCCGTCTTCATCGAGTCGTGGTATGACCAGCCGCGCTTCATCGAGGCGCTGGCCGCCACCGTAACGGAGGCACTGAGGCGTTTCCCCGATCCGGCCCGGGTCCGGGTGGTGTTCACGGCGCACAGCCTGCCGGCGCGGGTCGTCGCGGAGGGGGATCCGTACCCGGACCAGCTCACCGCGACGGCCGCACTCGTCGCCGAGCGGCTCGGTCTCGACGAGTACAACTTCGCGTTCCAGAGCGCCGGTCGCACCGGTGAGGCGTGGCTGGGACCAGATATCCTCGACGAGATACGGCGGCTCGCGGCGGAAGGCGTCACAGATCTGCTGATCCGGCCGGTCGGCTTCGTGGCCGACCATCTCGAGGTCCTCTACGACATCGACATCGAGGCTCAGGGCGTGGCCCGATCCGCGGGCGTCCGACTCGAACGTGCCCGTTCGATGAACGACGATCCGATCTTCATCGCCGGGCTGGCCGACGTCGCAATGGCCGCCCTGTCCGACACGCAGCGCGAGCCGGCGGGCGCGTCCTGACCGGCCGCCACCAGGAACGGGGTCGACCATGAGCCAGCTGATCACCGATCGCCCAAGCCACCCGGGTGGACATGCGGGCGGGCATCCCGGCGGACACCCGACCGCGGTGGGTGCCGTCCGGCCTGAGGGCTACGTCTACGGCCGGGCGCCGATGCTCGTCTACTGGGAGACCACGCTCTCGTGCGGCCTCGCCTGCAAGCACTGCCGCGCCACGGCGATGCCGGACCGGGATCCTGCCGAGCTATCCACCGAGGAGGGCTTCGCGCTGCTCGACCGGGTGACCGGTTTCGGGCGGCCGTACCCGCACGTCGTCTTCACCGGCGGCGATCCCCTCCGCCGTCCCGACCTCGAGATCCTCGTCGCGGCCGCGACCGAGCGCGGGATCGGCGCGTCGCTCGCCCCGGCGGTGACCCCCGATATGACGATGGCGCGCCTGGCGGCACTGAAGGCGGCCGGGATCCAGACGATGTCCCTGAGCATCGACGGCTCGGACGCCGCGCGGCACGACGGTTTCCGCGGCGTGCCGGGCACGTTCGACATGACCATCCGGGCGGTCGATTGGGCACACAGGCTCGACCTGCCGCTCCAGATCAACACGCTCGTGACCGACGAGACCCTGCCCGACCTGCCGCCCCTCTACGAGCTCATGACGACCCTCGGGATCATGCGCTGGAGCCTCTTCTTTCTCATCTCGATGGGCCGCGGCACAGGCCTGCGGGAGATCGAGCCGGCCGACTCCGAATGGCTCAACCACTGGCTCTACGATCTCTCGAAGACCTCGACGTTTCAGATCAAGACGACCGAGGCGACCCACTACCGCCGGGTCGCGATCAAGCGGATGACCAAGGAGGGCCTGGACGCAGCGGCCATGGCGGCGACGTCGGTGAGCCGCGGCTTTGGCGTGCGCGACGGCAACGGCATCATGTTCATCGCCTACGACGGGTCCGTGCATCCGTCCGGGTTCCTCCCCGTTTCGACCGGCAACGTCCGGACGGACGACCTTGTCGAGCTCTACCGCACGCACCCGGTGTTCACGAGCCTGCGTGACGTCGCCTCGTACAAGGGTCGGTGCGGGCGCTGCGAGTACGTCCAGGTGTGCGGCGGTTCCCGGGCCCGGGCATTCGCCCGGACCGGCGACATGCTGGAGGCGGATCCGCTCTGTCCGTTCGTGCCGCCCCGCACCCGAGACCGCGAACATTGAGCGCGTCGCAATGACGGCCCTGGTCGTCGGTGGCGGCATCACCGGCCTGACCGCGGCGTACGCGCTCGGTCGGGCCGGCATCCAGACGACGCTGGTCGAGGCGTCGGATCGGCTCGGCGGCAAGGTCCGCACGGAGCGCGTCGACGGGTTCCTCGTCGAGTCCGGCCCTGATTCGGTCATCAGCTATCGGCCGGCGGCGCTCGAGCTGGCACGCGAGCTCGGTCTGGGCGACGCGATCATCCGGCCGACCGAACCGCGGATGGTTCAGATCCGGTCGCGCGGCCGGTTCGTGCAGCTGCCCGACGGGATGGGTCTCGTGCTGCCGACCCGGCTGGGTCCGTTCATCGCGACCGACATGTTCTCGTGGCTCGAGAAGCTCCGGATCGGGCTCGACCTGCTCCTTCCGCGCGACGGGCTGGACTGTGACATCTCCGTCGGGGCGTTCCTCCGCCGGCGGCTCGGCGGCGTCCTCGTCGACAGGCTGGCCGGCCCGCTCCTCGGCGGTGTGTACGGCACCCCGATCGACGAGCTGAGCCTCCTCGCGGTGGTGCCCCAGTTGCGCGAGGCCGAGCGCCGGCACCGGAGCCTCCTGCTCGCCAGCCTCGCCTCGGGGCGCGTCGCCAAGGTTGCTGGAGGCGGCTCACCGTTCGTCAGCCTGGCCCGCGGGATGGACCAGCTCACCGGAGCCTTGGTCGAGGCGATGGAGCGGTCCCGGCGGGTCGAGATTCGGACGACGTCGCCGGTCGTCGCCCTCGAGCGCCGCGTCGGCGGGTTCGACGTTCGCTTCACGGATGGTGAGCTGCTTCGGCCGGAAGCGGTCGTCCTTGCGTCTCCCGGGCCGATCACCGCCGGCCTTCTCGATGAGATTGTCCCCGCGGCGGGGGCACACATCCGGTCGATCCCTCACGGCTCGACCGCGGTCGTCTCGCTCGGCTATCGGCTCGACCAGTTCCCGGAGCCGCCGACTGGCCATGGCTTCCTCGTCGCCGCCGGCGAGTCGCTCGCGATCGATGCCTGCACGATGAGCTCCCTGAAGTGGGCCGGACGGGCGCCCGACGGAACCGTCCTTCTGCGCGTCTTCATCGGGTCGCGCTCGCCGGGCGTGCTGACCGGCTCGGATGCCGAGATCGTCGCGGTGGCTGAGCGGGACCTCACCCTGACGATGGGGTTGCGGGGCGCACCGATGATGACCCGTGTCGCGCGCTCGATCGGCCAGATGCCGCACTACACGGTCGGCCACCTCGAGCGGGTCGCCGGTGCCGACACGGCGCTCGCCGGGCTACCGAACCTCATCATTGCCGGGGCGGCCTTCCGCGGCGTCGGCTTGCCCGACTGTATCGCCCAGGGCAGGGCAGCTGCGACCCGCGTCGGCGAGGTCCTCTCGGGCGGCGTGCCGGGTCCGGCGGAGGTCGCCGAGGCGGTCCCCGCGTAGCGAGTCGGGCTCGGCCTGCACACCGGTCCGCGACGATCCGGGGAACTGGTTCAGGCTGGATCGGATCACACGCCCCGTTGCTCGGCCCGGTCCGGGGCTGCCGCCGCCGCGAAGGTCGCCATGTCGGCGAAGGTCGCGTCCGGCC
>JANONZ010000306.1:0-10214 GCA_031421095.1 Thermomicrobiales bacterium | reverse complement strand
CACGGGGCGCGGGGCGCGGGGCGCGGTGCCGGCCGGGCACGGGGCGCGGGGCGCGGGGCGCGGTGCCGGCCGGGCACGGGGCGCGGCCAACGATGCGCCCAGCGAACGCCGCGGCCGATCGAGTTCAAGTCGCGGCCAGATATGCGAGCCCGGACTCGTATGGCCGACCGGAAGGTCGTTCGAAGGCAGGAGGCCGACCACATCCTGGATTCGGGCGAGATTCGAGCGTGGAACTGGCCTCGGCGTGACGTCGGGGACGCTCGCCGGCCGCCGATGAGAGGCGACGACGGCCATACGAGTCCGAGCATGCGTACCTTGCCAGGTCGGGGCGGATGCCTGGCGAGACGATCCGACCCCTCGGGCTCAAGCGCCCGGATCGAGGCCCCTGTCGGTCGTGGCGGCCGACGCCGAGGCGTCCTCGCTTGAGGCAGGGCCCGATACCGGCGCCGCCCCGGCACTTTCGGGGGCGGCCGGGGTCGCGGACTTCCCGGCATCCTCGAGCTCGCCGACCGTCCTGGTGCCACCACCCAGCGGCACGCGCCGGCCGCGCCTGTCTGCCGCGACCAAGCGGAGCAGGAAGATGATCGTCTGCCCAGTCGTGAGGAGGAGGCCGATGACTACGAACAGCAGGACTGTGCTGACGGTGGCCGGCCAATTCCACACCACGGTGAGCGGCGTCAACGCGATGAACACGACCAGCACGGCGAGTTGGAACCGAAAACAGCCGAGCCCCGGACCACGCTCGGGCTCCAGGTCATCACCCTTGTACTGGACCGGGCCGGTGGTCGGTCGGGCCCGCCGCTGGGGCGTCGGGTCGGCGTTCGGGTCCAACGGGGCGCTCCGCGCCGGGTCCGACGGGGCGCTCCGCGCCGGGTCCGACGGGGTGCTCGGCGCCGGGTCCGGCGCGAGAACCGGGTCGAGGATCGGGTCGGCAGTATCGTCAGTCACGAGACGGAACGATACGGGAGACGGCCTCAGGACGCGCGCGGGTCCGTGGCGAGTCCGTCAACGACCTCCGCGCCGGGCAACGAGCGCAGAATCCCGGGCGCGGCGATGACCTTCCAGAACCGCGATCCGCCGCCAAGCACGATCCGGTCTCGGGCCATGACCCGCGAGTCCACCCAGATCGGGATCCCGGCCGGCAACCCGAAGGCGGTCACGCCACCGATCTGCATCCCCGTCAGCTCGGCCGTGACCTCGGCTGGCGCGAACGACGCCTTGCGCGTGCCGAGCCGATCGCGCACGACACGATTCACGTCCAGCCGGTACGGCGCGAGGGTCACGCAGGCCGCGTAGCGCGGCGGATCGGACTTGCCGATGACGACGATCGTGTTGGCCGAATCCTCCGGGTCGAACCCGTATGCGGCACAGAATGCAGCCGTATCGGCGAGGGCCGCGTCGCATGGAAAGAGCTCGTACGGCACCCCAAGTGAGGCGAGTTGCGCTTCGAGCCAGGCGCGGCCAGCGGGGTCGTGATCGTCCATAGGTGCGAAGGGTACGATGCTGGGCATGCGTATCGCTGCCGCCCAGGTCCACGCCGCCTGGCTCGATCCCGTCCGGACGACCGATATCGTGACCGACTGGATCGGTCGCGCCGCCGACGAGGATGTCGAACTCGTCGCCTTCGGCGAAACGTTCCTGGGCGGTTACCCGCTCTGGCTGTCGATCACCGACGGCGCCCGCTTTGACGACGCGGGCCAGAAGGCGGCCTATGCGGCCTACCTGGGTGCGGCGGTCGAGATCGATGGCCCGGAGGTCTCCACGATCATCGAGGCGGCACGCGATCGACGCGTGTTCACGTACCTCGGGATGGCCGAACGCGGGAAGGGCCCCGGCCGCGGCACCGTCTACTGCACGCTGCTGGCGATCGATCCGGAGCGCGGTCTGCTCAGCGCGCACCGCAAGTTGATGCCGACCCACGAGGAACGGATGGCCTGGGGGATCGGCGACGGCCAGGGCCTGCGCGTCCACGACGGTCCAGGTGGCGTCCGGGTCGGTGGCCTCAACTGCTGGGAGAACTGGATGCCGCTGGCTCGAACCGCGATGTACGCCGGCGGCGAGGACCTCCACGTGGCGGTCTGGCCGGGCGCGGTGACGAACACCCAGGACATCACCCGATTCATCGCTCGCGAAGGCCGCGTCTTCGTGCTGTCGGCCGGGACGCTCATCTCGGCCGCCGACATCCCATCAAGCTTCCCGCTGGCGGAGGCGGTCATCGCGAACATGGACGAGGGGAGCTACGACGGCGGATCGTGCATCGCCGGCCCGGATGGCCACTGGATCGTGGAGCCGGTCGCGAACGAAGAGCGCCTCGTCATCGCCGACATCGATCTGGCTCGGGCCCGCGAGGAACGCCACAACTTCGATCCGACCGGACACTACTCGCGGCCCGATGTCCTCGAGCTGACCGTCCATCGGCGACGTCTGGCAACCGTCGAGTTCGACGACCGATGACGCGCAGCGGACCCACCGGGCGAGCCCACCCGACGGCGCCACCGGACCTCGAGGCCTACCTCGCCCGCTTCGACTGGCACCCCGAACCGGAACTGATCGGCTACCGGGATGCGGGTGCTTCCCGGGCGGCCCTCGAGGCCCTCGGCGAGGCGACCTGGCGGACCGCCCTGGACTTCCTGTACGGTCAGGCGATGGACCGCGCGATGGGCGATCCGGCCGACTACCAGACGATGCGCGCGTCGTTCTACGGGGCAGGCCGCGGACCGGCGTCGGCGCCCATCTCCCCCACTCCGGCCGCAGCCATCCTCGACGAGTTCCGGACGCGCCTGGCGGGCCGCCAGATGAACGCACAGCACCCTCGCCAGTTCGGCTACTTCACGCCGCCGCCGCTGCCCATCTCGATGATGGGTGAGCTGCTCGCCCAGATGACCAACCAGGGCGTCGATGTCTGGCACGCCGGGCCGGTCGCCGCCTTCGTCGAGGAGGAAGTCGTCCGCTGGCTGTGCGATCTCGTCGGCTTCGGTGCGGGGTCGTTCGGGCTCCTGACGTCGGGCGGCGTGATGGCCAACTTCATGGGCATGACCCTGTCGCGCGACATCCACCTGGGACGTCTGCTGGGGACGGGCCGGCCGCCACGCGGCGCGATGCTGGAGGGGACGCGCGTCTACACCTCGGATCAGACGCACTTCTCGATCGCCCGGGCGCTGGACCTGCTGGGCTTCCCGCCCGAGACGCTTGTCGTGATTCCCGCCGACGAACGGTTCCACCTCCGTGGCGGACCGGTCGCGGAGGCGGTCGCGGAGGATCGGGCCGCCGGCTGGACGCCGTTCGCCATCGCGGCCGTGGTGGGCTCCACGAACACCGGATCCGTCGATGCCATCGGTGAGCTGGCTGACGTGGCCGCAGCCGAGGACCTGTGGCTCCACGTCGACGCGGCCTACGGGGGCGCGGCACGCCTCTCGTCGCGCGACGCCCACCGCGTTGCAGACCTCGACCGCGCCGACTCCGTCACCGTCGATCCCCACAAGTGGTTCTTCCAGGCCTATGACATCGGTGGCTTGCTGGTCCGCGACGGCGCTCACCTCGGGCAGGCCTTCGGTGGTCGGGCGCCCGAGTACTACCGCGGTGGCGAGACGGCCGGGACCGGCTTGCCGGACCCCGCGACGGACCTCGCCGCGGACGATGACCATCCCGACCAGCTCAACTTCTACAAGATGAGCTTCGAGGGGACCCGCCGTTGGCGCGCTCTCAAGCTCTGGATGTCATGGAAGCACCTGGGCACGAGTGGATTCGGGCGGCTCATCGAGGCGAACGACGACCTTGCCGCACACTTGGCAGGTCGGTGCGCCGAGTCGGACGACTTCGAGGCCGTGCCCGACATCCCGGAGCTGTCCGTCGTCTGCTTCAGGCACCTGCCCGGCGGTCGCGTGGCTGCCCTCGCGCTGCCGTCGGCCGAGCTCGACGCGCACCAGGATCGGCTGCAGACGGCCCTCGAGGCCTCCGGCGAAGGTTGGCTGACGACGACTCGGCTGCACGGCGCGACGTACCTCCGCGCGGGGATCGTGAACTACCTGGCGACCGAGGACGACATCGATCACCTGCTCGCGACGCTCCGGGCGCTCGCCGGCGAGGACGCCTGACCGACGCCGGTCAGCGATTCGTCACCGGGTGGCGGCGATCCGGCTCCGGCTGTACGCCACGAGTTCGTCTTCCTCGGTGCGGGACGCGAACGCCGTGGATGGGATATAGGCCGACAGCATGCGATCCCGAACGAAGGCGACCGACCGACCGTCTGCGAGGACGCCTGTCAGCGCCGACCAGGCGATCAGACCCTGCGCATGCGGCATCCGGAACGCGACGCCGTCGTGGCCGATCGTCATCTCGCCGACCTGGCCGATGACGCTCCGACCTCGGCGGGCGACGAACCAGCGTTGGAGCAACGAGGTCCGGCTCTCGATCAGGAGCAGCCCGCCAGCCACGACGAACGCGAAGGCCCCCGAGTACCCGGTCGCGACTCCGATCAGGCCGGCGACGATGACGAAGCCGTCGCCGATCGCGTGGATCCGAAACAGCCGAGACTGGGCGAGACGCATCGCGTCAACGGAGCCCCCCGCCGTGATCGTGTACTGGATGAGGAATGGCGGCCGGTCTGTCACCGCTCCCCTCCGGGTCGGGAGCGGGCGGCCAGCCGATCCTTGAACCGGAACCACTCCCCGGCCAACGGCAGAAACCACGGCCGGCCCTCGAACGGCACTGGCACCAGCGGGAACGGCAGTCTGGCCAGGGTCGGAGCCTCGCCGCCGGCCAGCCACGCCCCGGCCTGCGTCCCGAGCTGGGTCATCAGCGCGACGCCCGTCCCGCAGCAGCCCATCGCGTAGGCGATCCCGTCCTTCGTCCGCCCGACATGTGGCATCCGATCGAATGTGAAGCCGACGTTGCCGCCCCACGCGTAGTCGATCCGGTAGCCGGCAAGCTGCGGGTGGACCTCCAGCAGGCCCTTGTGCAGGATGGCGGCCGTCCGATCGATCGAGGTCGGCATGAAACTGGCCCGACCGCCGAAGATCATGCGGCGCTCGGCCGAGATGTGCCAGTAGTACAGGAAGTTCTTCGTGTCGAAGAACGAGCGACCCTTCGGGGAGATCTCCCGTGCCAACTCCTCGGGGAGTGGCTCACTGGCGATGATGTAACTGCCGATCGGGATGATCCGGCGTCGCAGCGAGGGCGCGACTCCGTCGGTGTAACCGTTCGTGGCCACGAACACGTCGCCGGCCAGGATCGCGCCGCGCTCCGTCTCGACGACGAAGCGCCCATCGCCCTGGCGTCGGATGGCGCGGGCCCGCGTGCCTTCATGAAGGTCCGCCCCAGCGCGGTCTGCGGCCGCGGCCAGGCCCGCGAAGTAGCGACCAGGATGGATGAGCCCGCTTCCCTCGACGACGAGCGCGGCGAAATAGGCATCGGAGCCGATCTCGTCGCGGATCCGTTCACGCGGGACGAACGCGGTCTCGATACCCATGAGCGCAAGGCTCCCGGCGGCGTGATGGAGGTCCTCGACATGCGAGGGCGCATAGGCCAGCTCCAGCTGGCCCACCTCCCGGAAGTCGCAATCGATGGCCTCGTCGACGATCAGTCGCTTGACGGTCTGATAGCCGTCCAGGGTCTCCTGGTAGAGGGCCCGGCCGGTCTCCTCCCCATATCGCTGCATGAGTTCGCGCGGACCCCACTTGTAGCCCGCATGCACGATGCCGCCGTTGCGCGTGGAGGCGCCGAACCCCAGGGTCATCGCCTCGAGCAGGGTCACCTTGACGCCGCGACGAGCCAGCTCCCGCGCAGCATTGATCCCGGCATACCCGCCACCGATGACGACGACGTCGGCGCTGTCGGGCAGCGGCCGACCCGATCGATCCGGAAGCTCCGGCATCGTCGCCTGCCAGAAGGAACGGCGCTCGAAGTCCGGGTTGAGGGTGGGACTGACCATCAGGCGTCGGGTGCCTCGTAGGCGATCCGGCCCGCTGCCACGGTCAGCAGCACCCGGCCCGGGAGCGCCTTCCCGACCAACGGGCTGTTCTTGCCTCGTGATGCGAGCGCGTCGGCGGTCACGGTCCAGGTCTCGGAGCGGTCGAACACGACGAGGTCTGCAAGCTCGCCCTCGACCAGGCCGGCCCGGGTTCCACCACGGCGTGAGCGATCGCCGAGGATCCCGGCCGGGCCCGACGTCAACAGGTGGATCGCGCGCAGGAGCGGGATCCGGCCGGCATCGACCGCTGTCAGCAGCAGGCCCAGGGCCGTCTCGATGCCGCTGATCCCGTTGGCCGCCTGGCCGAACTCCACGGCCTTGTCGACCTCCGAATGGGGGGCGTGGTCGGTCGCGATGGCATCGGCTGTCCCATCGGCGAGTGCGGCCAGACAGGCGATGGCGTCATCCGGCGACCGCAGCGGTGGGTTCACCCGCAGCGCCGAGGCGAACGGCGCGGCGACCAGGACCCGGTCCGTCCACGGGTCGCGCGCCCGACCCGCGCCGTCGACCGCCTCCCAGGCCCAGCGACGGGCACCCGCGATCCATTCGTCGGTGAGTGCCAGGTGATGCGGCGTGATGTCGCAGGTCACCGGCAGGCCTGCCGCCTTGGCACGGCGGACGAGGTCCAGGGCGCGGGCCGTCGAGAGGTGGGTCAGGTGCAACCGGGCGCCCGGCACATCGGGGATCACGTCGGCCAGCACGGCGAGGTCACGAGCGACGGCCATCTCCTCCGCCGCGGCCGGCCACCCGCGCAGCCCCAGGACGGTCGCCACGAAGCCATCGTTCGCTTCCGCACCTGCCGTCAGACCGGGCTCTTCCGGGTGATCGACGACCGGCAGCCCGAGTGCGCCCGCGTAGGCCAGGGCGGCCCGCAGGATGGCCGGCGAGGCCACCGGCGCCCCATCGTCGCTGAAGCCAACGACCCCAGCATCGGCGAGTTCGCCGAGCGCGGCCAGCTGCTCTCCTGCCCGCCCGACGGTGACCGCGCCGAGCGCGAGCAATTCGAGCGGTGAGCCGGACGCGACCCCAGCCGCCCGGATCCGCGCGAGCACCCCGGGTTCGTCGAGTGCAGGGGTCGTATTCGGCATGGCGCAGACCGTCGTGAATCCCCCGTGAGCGGCGGCGGCGAGACCGGAGGCCACCGTCTCGGCATCCTCGTTGCCCGGTTCCCGCAGGTGCGTGTGCAGATCGATGAAGCCTGGGGCGACGACGATCCCCGATGCATCGACACCCTCGGCGTCGGCGCCGTCGAGCCAGGTGACCGCCTCCAGCACGCCCGAGCGCACGACGATCTCGCCCGGACCCTCGCGTCCGCTGGCCGCATCCACCAGCCAGGCGCGACTGATCTCGAGTTCGGTCATGTGGCCCCGGCCCCCGCACCATGCCCGGTGACGCCGGCGGAACCGTGGATGGCAGATCCGTGCGTTCCGGCGAGCAGATAGAGCAGGGCCATTCGGACCGCGACCCCGTTCGTCACCTGGTCCGTGATGACCGACTGGGCGCCCGCGGCCACCTCGGCCGAGATCTCCACGCCTTCGTTCATCGGGCCGGGATGCATCACCATCGCCCCGGGCCGGGCGAGCGCGAGGCGCGCGCCGGTCAGCCCGTAGCGGGCCGCGTACTCGCGCAACGACGGGAGCAGACCCGCGGCCATCCGCTCGCGCTGGATGCGCAGGGCCATCACGACGTCCGCGTCCCGCAATGCCTCGTTCACGTCCGTGGTGACGTGGAACCGCCGCCCGGAGGCCGCGCCCCGGCCGGCCCACGCCTCGAAGCCGCGCACCAGTGTCGCCGGCCCGCACAGCCAGAGGTCCGCACCCGCCGCGGTGAGCGTCCAGATGTTGGAGCGGGCGACGCGCGAGTGCAGCAGGTCGCCCAGGATGACCACCTTTCGCCCGGCCAGCGAGCCGCCCGCACCCGCGTCCGCACTCGCGTCCGGACCCGCCAGGCGCTCCCTGATCGTGTACAGATCCAGCAACGCCTGGGTGGGATGGGCGTGCCAGCCGTCGCCCCCGTTCAGCACGGAACCGCCGAAGACCTCCGCTGCGAGGTAGGGCGCGCCCGAAACCGAGTGACGCATCACGAGCATCTGCGCCCCGAGCGCCTCCACGGTCCGGACGGTATCGACCAGCGACTCGCCCTTGGAGACCGACGAGCTGGCCGCCGCGATGTTGACGACATCCGCCGACAGGTTCCTGGCCGCTACCTCGAAGGAGACGCGGGTCCGTGTGGATGCTTCGTAGAACAGGATCGTGACCTGTCGGCCACGGAGGGCCGGGACCTTGGCGATCGGCCGGGCGAGCACCTCGCGCATCGCGTCGGTCGTGCGCATGACCAGGTCGAGATCCGCCGCGGTCAGGCCGTCAACGTCCAGCAGGTGGCGATGACGCCACCCGACCGACTGGCTCTCCGGCGCCACATCGACCGACGGGACGATCGCCTCGGGGGCGTCGGTGGCCGGCTCGATGGTCAGGCTCACCGGACCGGCTCGCCCGCGGTGGCGTGTGATCCGGCGTCAACCGGAAGGCGCTCGATCTCGACCTCGTCGACGCCGTCGGTCTCCTCGAGGTGGACGCGGACGAGCTCCTCGCGTGAGGTCGGCACGTTCTTGCCGACGTGGTCGGCCCGGATCGGCAGCTCGCGATGGCCGCGATCAACCAGGACCGCGAGGCGGATCGCCTGCGGCCGCCCGAAGTCCACGAGCGCGTCCATGGCCGCCCGGATCGTGCGTCCGGTGTACAGGACATCGTCGACCAGGATGATCGTCCGGCCGTCGATCCCGGACGGCAGCTCCGTGCCCTTGACGATCGGCTGCTGGGCGACCATCGACAGGTCGTCGCGGTAGAACGTGATGTCCAGCGCTCCGACCTGGACCTCGACGCCTTCGTGCTCAAGGATGCTGGCGGCGATCCGTCGGGCGAGGGGCACACCGCGGCGCTGGATGCCGATGAGCATCAGCCCGTCCGTGCCGGCCTGTTTTTCGACGATCTCGTGGGACAGGCGGGTGGTCGCCCGGCGGATCTCATCCGCGGTCATGATCTGGCGGCCGCTCATCACTCCTTCCCGGCCTCGCAGGGCCTCGGGGACGGCCTCACGGGGCCGCGGCTGAAGGGTCGAGGGAAGGATACTCCGGCGCGGCCGGGCCCGGTCAGTAGACGGAGACGGTCACACTGGTCGTGCCGGACCACCATGGGCAGCCGCAGATGTCGAAGAAGTCCGGGCGATAGAGGTCCACGACCCTGGACGGCTTGACCGGGCCGTAGTCGTTGACGACCCGCTCCACGCAACCCCCCCCGCCGCAGATGATCACGGTCGTGCCGCGCGGGAGGCGCATCGCCGTCGTGCCGTTGTCGTAGAAGGTCGCCGCGCCACGCAACGTGTAACGAGGCGGCTTGCGGACCTCGGCGCCGGTGGGATCGGGCTGGTTGAACTTCGCTCGGCCGGTCGGACCAGATCTGGGCCGCGTGCCGGGTTCGATGAAGGAAGCGTCAGCGGTAAGCGCGTTCGCGGCGGCGTGGGCAGCGTCCAGCAGCTCGATCGAGACCGTCGATCGCGATCCGTTCGCCGGGACCGAAAACGTCTGGAACGCGCCTGCGGGGATGGGCTCGATCGGGCTGGGAACCCGTGAACCGGCAAGACCCGGAAGCGCGACCAGGGCGAGGGCGGCAGTGAGCACCGACCCTACGACCAATCTGCTGGGTCGCACGAGACGCTGACCATACGCGGGATCGGCGCCGGCTGCACGGCGTCCGCGCGCCCGCGCCGCTCAACGGACGACGACGACGTCCTCGATCGGCACGCTCTCGACACCACCCACCGCGTCGGCAGTCCAGGCGACGATCTGGATGCGGCTGCCTTCCCCACCCTGGCCCGGCGGCGTGGCCCACGCGATCCGGCCATCGGAGATCGAGAAGCCGGGGAGCGCGGCGACGTCCCTCGGTGCACCGGGCGGCTGGTCGAGCGTGCCGGTCGCCGGATCCAGATGCAGCAGGCTCAGACGCCCGATGGCCGGATCGCTCATGTCGGCCAGCCAGACCGCAAGCCAGGAGCCGGACTGGTCCCACCGAACGTCGTACTCCCTGAACTCGCCATCGACCACGTCGGTCGGATATGCCCCGTCGGTCGGATATGCCCCGTCGGTCGGATATGCCCCGTCGGTCGGATATGCCCCGTCGGTCGGATATGCCCCGTCGGTCGGATATGGCCCTGCGGTCGGCTGGAAGCGGCGCAGGATGAGGGCACCGGT
>JANONZ010000305.1:0-12114 GCA_031421095.1 Thermomicrobiales bacterium | reverse complement strand
GACCGGTGTACATCATCCGGCCTGCCGACATCGAGCTGATCCCGACAGCCGAGAGGTACCAGCTCGAACCGATCCTCACGGTCCCGGTGGCGCTCGGGACGCCCACCGCCGGAGAAGCCCGGCAGATCTACCGCGTGCAGTCGCTCGATTCGAAGGCCTGCGGCGGGTAGGCATCTGACGGTCCTGGGCCGACTCCCGCTCGCCGGTCGGCCCGCCGCGTCACCACCCCAGCAACCGACTCCACAGCACGCCCCACAGGTTGATGGCGACCGACAGCACGATGAGGCCGATGGCGAGCGCCATGCCCCAGGAGCGTCGGTCGGTGAGCCGCTGGAACCCGAGCGCGACCACCAGCAGGGCGAACGGCGCCGCGTCGTTGCTGAACCGATACCCGAACTGGACCCAGCCCTGACTGAAGTGCATGAGGTTGACAAACGCGATGGCCGCGACTGCCATGACCGCACCGGTCGCCAGGCGAGTGGGACGGCGGCGGCCATAGCGGCCGAGGATCCCGATCGCGAGCAGGTAGGCCGGGCTGGTCAGGATGACGCTCATCCCGGTGTCGCGCGGGACGGCGAGCGGGCAGGCGAGGTCGAACAGGCCACGGACGGCCCCCGGATCCGTACATACGGGTTGAGGGACGATGGCCAGGCTGTCCGGCAGGGCGGCCGGGAAGATGTCGGGCAACCCGAACAAGGCGATGCCCAGGTTCTGCGGCAGGTAGCGCGGGTCCTCCACCGCCCAATCCGGGTGATAGCCCAGGCTTGGGTAGCCGTAGCTTTCCAGCTGGTAGAGGTAGTCGTAGGCCGGATGGAAGACGCGGCCGGTCGTCACCACGTTGTAGGCGATCAAGGCGAGGACCGGCAGCGCCGCCCCGAGGCCGGCTGACCAGGTCCGCCGCCGCCAGTCGCCACCGCCCCCGACGAACGCGAAGAACGGCGCCCCGAAGATGACGGTCAAGCGGGCTGTGCAGGCCAGCCCGAACAGGAATCCGGCTGCGAACTGGCGCGGATCGACCGCCAGCTTGCCGACGAAGCGCCGCACAGCACGACCGGCGGTGGCGAGGGAGGCGGCTGGCACGATCTCGTCGCGGACCGCTCGGGGGTCGCCGCCGAGGGCGATCCCGATGGCCAGGAAGGTCAGCCCCACCGCCACGATGTGGGCCTGGTACCAGGTCGTCGAGAGCTGGGCGCTATACCAGAAGACAGTCCCGAAGGCGAAGAACAAGGTGGTGCACAGGCGGATCGCCGGCCGTACCGGGAGGCGACCGAGCACCCACCAGCAGATCGCGACGTCGGTCGCCGCCAGGATGATGAAGATGGTCTGGTCGTCCGCGGCGAGGCCCCACAAGGCCACGAACGGGAGAAGCACGACGGCGGGCAGCGGCGGGAAGGGGAGCAGGCCACGCGGCACGCCGTCCGTCGTGACGATCGGCATGACGTCCTGGAAGTAGTCGTTCCCGGGCGCTCCGCCGACGCCGAGGACCGGGTAGCGGATCGCCGCATGGCCCTCGAGGAACGCGGCCGCCTGCCAGACGAAGTGGTCGTAGTAGCGGTCCGTGGCGGTCGCCAGGTAGACGGCCGATGACCCGAGCGCGAGTAACAGACCGACCACGATCGCCAGCCGTCGGGCGTAGTGCGTCTCGGGCCAGGATGCCGTGTCGGGGTCTGCCAGGCGGCCCTGTGCTACGCTCCGGCCCACCTTTCCCACGCTCGTGCAGGAGCCGATTCCCGGTGACTGGCCCCGCATCAGGTGCGACCGAGCAAGGCACACGAGCGCCGTCGCGGTTGACCGGGACGCAGGGAGCCGTCGGCGCGGTCCTCGTGGTCCTCGCGCTCGGTCTCGCCCTTCGATCCATCATCGCATACCTGCTGCCGGGGTCCGGATTCGGCGTGGATCTGGGCGCGTTCCGGTTCTGGGCGCACGACCTCGCGACGAACGGCCCATCCGGTTTCTACGAGCGAGAGTTCTTCCACGACTACACGCCCGGCTATCTCTACGTGCTGTGGCTGGTCGGCATCGTCGGAAGTGTCACGGGTGGCGTCGGCGACCTCATCAAGATCCCGTCGATCGTCGCTGATCTGGCCATCGGCTGGCTGGTCTGGTCGATGATCCTGGAGCTGGGTGGCCGGCGCAGCCTGGCGCTCGGCGCGGCATTCGTCGCCGTCATGAACCCGATCGGCTGGTTCGACAGCGTCGTCTGGGGCCAGGTCGATTCGGTGGGCGTCGTCTTCCTGCTGCTCGCCCTGCGAGAACTGTGGCGCGATCGACCGGAGCGGGCCGCGATCCTCACCATCATCGCCGCCCTGATCAAGCCGCAGCTCGGGATCCTCATCCCGATCCTCGCGCTGGTGACGATCCGCCGCGCGTTCTGGCCCGTCCGCGATCCGGCCAGCGCCTTCCAGATCGAGACGGATGCGCCCGCGCACGCCGGTATCCGCGCCCGCCTGTTTGCCTGGGAGCGGCGCACGGACCATCCGTCCCGCATCGTCACGACCGCCGCGGTCGCCCTGATCACGACCGTCCTGCTATGTCTACCCTTTGGGCTGTCCGTCCTGGAGTTCAGCCTCGAGGCGCCGTACCTGAAGTCCGGCCTGATCGCCCAGATCTTCGCAACGGCGGCGGGCTATCCGTACCTGTCGGTCAACACCTTCAACCCGTGGGCCCTCGTGGCGGGCGACACGGGCAACAGCCTCGCCAACTCCGGATTGTGGGTCTGCGACGGTCCCTGGGGGCCAGACGGATGCGGTTCCGGCATCGCGGTCCTGGGTGGCATCCCGACGGTCCTCGTCGGGAGCCTGCTGATGTTGATCGTCACGCTCGTCACCTCGTTCGTGGCAGCGCGGCGCCCGGACCGCCTCACGATCCTCCTCAGCCTGACCCTCCTCGCCCTGGCCTTCTACATCGTGCCCACCCGCGTCCACGAGCGCTACGCCTACCCGGTATTCGCGCTGGCGATCATCCTTGCGACCATCGCGTGGCGCTGGCGGTTGGTCTATCTCGCGCTGACCGTGACGGTCTTCCTGAACATGTACGCGGTCCTGACCAACCCGTTCTATGAGAACCCAGGGATCAGCGACTGGCTTGGTATCGGGCCGCTGATCCGGTCCGAATCGAGTATCGCGGTCATCGCGCTGATCAATGGCGCGGTCTTCCTATGGGCATGCGCCCAGCTTCGTGCCGGGGCGCGCAACGGCCTGGCGGAGGACCTGGCAGGCGAGGCAGCGTGCGCCAGGGCGGAGGACGAGCCGCCCGAGCCCGTCCCGGCCGTTACGCCTGGGCCCCCTCCGTCTTTTCCGGCCGTTCGCGAGACGAGTGTGCGGCCGGCCGTCGCGTCGCCTCTGGTCTCCGCCCCAGCCTTCGCCTCCGCAGTGCCGCTGCCGACCTGGACACCCCGCCCGACCTACGCGGAGCTCGGTGTCCTCGGCTGGTTCAAGGCACGCCTGAACGAAGCGCCGATCCGGCCGGACCGCAGCGTAACGCTGAGATCCGAACGTGGCGGCCGTCTCGATCGGTTGGACCTGTGGCTCCTCGTCGTGCTCGTCGTCGCGGCGATGTTCCTGCGCACCTTCCGGCTCGCCGAGCCGTACCAGATGCACTTCGACGAGGTGTACCACGCGCGGACCGCGACCGAGTTCCTGCAGTCCTGGCGCTACGGCCTGTCGCACGACATCTACGAATGGACCCATCCACATCTTGCCAAGTACGCGATGGCCGGTGGCCTGGTCCTGTGGGGCCAGGATCAGGCCAGGGTGACCAGCGACCTTGGTGTCCCGGTCAAGGCGTCCGTCGTCGAACCGCGCCGGGACGACCGGCTCTCGCCGGGAGGCCGCAGCGGCGAGCGGCTGCACGTCGCGACCGGCTCTGAGGTTCGGACCTACGACCTGCGCACGCGGGCACTCGTCTCCGTCGTGCCGGCTGCGGGTGCATCGGCGCTGGCGATCGATCCGACTGGCAACCAGCTCATCGTCGGGAACGAGGCAGGCCGGATCTCGACCATCGATCTGTCCAGCCTGGGGAGCGCAGGCGTCGATTCGGATGGCGAGGCGTTCCTGCTGGCAACCGTCGATCACCCCATCGCGCACCTGCTGGTGACCAACGACGGCGCTTCGATCGTCGCTTCTTCAGCCAACCGGCTGTCGGTCGTGGACCTCGCCGCGGGCGCCCTTCGGGGCAGTCTGGACCTGCCCGGCATCGCCGATCTGGCGCTCGGCGGCAGTGGTTCCGCGCTGGTCGCGAGGGTGGACGAGGTCACTGACCCGGCGGCCCTCGCCAGCACCCTGGCGGACCTGCTGTCCGGGGATCCGTCCGACTATGAAGCGCGCCTCGCCGAGGGCTCAGCGGGCAGCACTGTCGTCCTCGGCAGCCCTGGGACCGGCGACCCGCGCAAGGCGCTCGACACGGCGATCGCGGACGGCCGGCTGCCGGGCGTCAGCATCGACGACGTCGCCCGGGTAGCGGTCGCGACCAGCGAAGGCGTCACCTTCATCGATCCGGCCCGCGTCTCGAAGGTGAGCACGACCCCACTCAGTGGCGGCGCCCACGGCCTGGCGCTTGTGACTGGCCTCGACGACCCGAAGCTGTACGTCACGACCGGCGCGGCTTCGGATCCCGGGTACCAGGTCATCGCGGTCGGGGGCGACGGCGCCAAGGCTGGGCCGGCGGACCTTGGTCGTCACCCGCTCCCGGCGCCCGGCACTCGGGTCGTCTACGACCCGGCCAGCCAGCAGGTCCACATCCTGGGGCTCGGGCCGGGCAGCTCCTCGGCGTCGGGCAGCTCCTCTTCATCGGCGTCGAGCACGAGGGCGCCCAGCTGGACGGTCTACGTCGTGGAGCCGCATGGCAACGCCGTCTACGCCGACGCGCGCCTGCCCGACGGATTCGTGCCGACCGCCTGGGCCGCAGACATCGAGCCGGACTATCCGGCAGTGGATCGCCAACAGCTGCTGGTCTTCGCGGGGAGTGGCGCGTCGGCCTCGATCGATGTCGGGTCCCATGCCTTCGCGTGGCGGCTCCCCGGCGTCATCGCCGGTGCCCTGACTGCCGGGCTGCTCTACCTGCTCGCCCGGATCCTCTTCCGGCGCCGCCTGGTGGCCGGCCTGCTGGCGCTCTTCGTCCTCGCCGACGGGATGTTCTTCGTCCAGTCTCGGATCGGCATGAACGACGTCTACGTCGGGCTGTTCATCGTCGCCGCGTACACGCTGTTCGCCGCCCTCTGGACGGGCTGGTTGCGGGGACGGGCCGCTTTCTGGCTGGCGATGCCGGTCATCGGCGTGCTGCTGGGCCTCGCCCTGGCCAGCAAGTGGGTGGCGGCCTATGCCATCGGGGCGCTCGTCCTGTTGATCCTCGTCCGCAGCGCACTCGGACGGGTCCTGTCGATCATCGGCCTCATCGGTATCACCGGCGTCCTGGGCTATATGGCGATCAGCGTCCCGGAAGCGTCCGGTCTTGGGAACCTCACGTTTTTGCTGATCATGGTCGCGCTGACCCTGCTCGCCGTCGTCGTCGCGGTCGTCCACCCGATCGCCTGGACCGACGAGGAGTTCCGCTTCGCGGTCGGCACCCCGGTCGCCCTTGGGACGCTGGTCTTTTTCGGGGCCCTCGCAGCCGGCCGACTCGACGCCTTGATCGTGCTGGGGTCCGTGGCCGTCACCCCGCTGCTCGTGGCGATCGCGCTGGCCAGCGGGTCGCTCGTCGTGGCCGGGCTGTTCTGGCTGGGCGGGCGGGTTGGCTTCGGGCCGCTGGCCACGCCGCCCGGGCCCGACGACCCGATGCGTCTGCTGGAGGCCGCCGGCGAGCCACCCGAGGGCTGGCTCCGTCCGGGCTGGCAGCTGGGCCTGCCGGTCATCTATGCCGCACTCAGCCTCTTCGCGATCCCGATCGCGGTCTACGTCGCCTCGTATGTCCCGTGGGCGATGATCGAGAATCATCAGCTCGTGCCCGGCTGGCCGGTCGGCCACACCGGGCAGACGCTGACCGATCTGACCGGCCAGATGTACCGCTACCACAACGGCCTGACGGCGGCCCACCCGGCCGCATCGCCCTGGTGGGCGTGGCCCATGAACCTCAAGCCCGTCTGGTTCTACCAGGAGTCGCTCGGGAACGGGACGGCAGCCGCCCTGTACGACGCGGGCAACATGGTCATCTGGTGGCTGGGTATCCCGGCTATCGCCTTCGTCTCGTGGATGGCGTTCAAGCGCCGGAGCCTCGCCCTGACGCTCATCGCGGTCGGTTTCGCGGCCCAATGGATCCCGTGGGCGCGGATCGACCGAGCGGCCTTCCAGTACCACTACTACACGGCTCTGCCGTTCGTGGTCCTGTCCCTCGCCTACTTCGCCGCCGAGCTATGGCACGGCGCGTCCCGCCACACGTGGCAGCTGGCGCGCCTCGCCGGTGCGGCCGCGATCGTGGTCCCGGCGATCATGTGGCTGCTGGACCGGCCGCTTTGCGCGTTCGTCGGGGTCGAATCGGTCAATCCGGGCTCTCAGGCCTGTCCGGCCGTGATCCCGCAGTTCGTCCTGACCGCACGGTCCGCCGGGCTGGCCGTCGTGTTGGGGGTGGGCCTCGTGGTCATCGTGCTGCGCTTCCTGGCGTTCGATTCGCGTGATCGCCATGCGCCCGGCCGGAATCAGCTGACCGACGCGTTCCGCTCGCTGATCGGGGTCGGCTTCGTCGTCGTGGCGGCACTCGTCGTCGTCGCCTTCCTGCCCGACACGCCGATCCTCACCCTGGCCAACGTGTCGGTGGAGCCGATCGCGCTCTTTGGGGCCATCCCGCTGGGCTATCTCGCACTGCAGGTCATCGGCTCACGCGACGCCCGCCGATTCACGATCGGCCTGGTCGTGGCTGCTGTCAGCTGGTTCGCCGTCATCTACCCGAATATCAGCGCCCTGCCGCTGCCGTCCGCCGTGGTCAACGCCTACCAGGGCATCCTGCCGACGCACCTGTACGCGTTCCAGTTTCCGATCAGCACAGTCGATCGGAACGTCGCCACGCCGCTCTTGACGCCGATGCTCGGCGTCCTGCTCCTGGCGCTCATCGCGACCTGCCTGGTCGTCGCCTATTCGGCCTCAGTCTGGCGACTGACACTCGCCGGATCGGCGGCCGAGGCGAGGGCCTCGGCAACGTCGGACGACCCCGAGGGCTTGGCCCGGACCGGCGGCGCCTGAGGGATCGGCGCGCGGAAGTCCGCGGGCAGCGAACCGCTGGCGGCCAGCCGCCGGATGACGAAGCCGTAGTAGTCCTCCACCTTGGCGGTGACGCGCGGCCAGCTGAAGTCTTCAGCCCGAGCCCGCCCGGCCTGGCTCATGCTCGCCCGCAGGGCCGGGTCGGAGAGCAGGCGGCCGATCGCCACGGCCAGCTCCTTGGGTTCGCGCGGCGGGACGAGCAGGCCCTCGCGACCGCGCCGGACGACCCCCTTGTAGCCGTGGATGTCAGAAGCCACGATCGGCGCTCCGGCGGCCATCGCCTCCAGCAGGACGATGCCGAACGATTCGCCACCGGTGGCCGGCGACGCGAAGACATCGGCCGTCCGGAACAGCTGCGCCTTCTCCGCATCGGAGACCCGGCCGAGGAATTCGACCGCCTGCAGGCCGCGTGTCGCCACGTAGCGGCGCGCCTCGCGCTCCTGCGGCCCTGACCCGACGACCAGGAGCCGGTTGCCGTAGCCGGTCTTGCGCAGCACGCGGTGTGCCTTCAGCAGGTCCAGCAGTCCCTTGCGCGGCTCGTGCCTGCCCACGAAGAGGACGTTCGGGGTGCCGTCCTGCCAGCGCGCCAGCGGGACCGCGCCAGCGAAGGTCGGGATGTCGACGCCGTTCGGGATGACCTTGTAGTCGCCCGCGAAGAAGCGGTCGATGAAGTGGCGGGCCGCGGCGCTGACGGCGATGCGGCCGTGCAGCCGGGCAGCGTGGCCTCGCATCACGCGGCTGCCGAGCTCGTAGGACGGAGAGAAGCCGGCGTAGGCATGGAACGTGGCGATATTGACGCTGCGCGATTCGCGCAGCAGGAAGAGGGACAGGAAGGGCACGAACGGCTCGTGGAAGTGGAGCACATCAAAGCGCTCGCGGGCGAGCAGCGCCCGGACCTGGCTGATGTAACGGGGCGAGAACGTGAGCGTGCCGACCGAGCCGTTGGCCGACATGCTGAAGCCGACGCCGATACGCAGGATGTCGCCCTCGGACGCGCGCTGCGTGCCGTGGCTCGCGGTGATGATCCGGACGTCATGGCCGCGCAACCGCAGGTTGGCGTACAGGAACTGGACGTGCTGCGCGACGCCGCCCGATTCCGGGTAGATGTAGGGACAGACCAGGCCGATCTTCATCGCGGTTCGTCCTCGCCGGCATCGAAGCGGGGTGGCCGTAGCCGTCCGCCCGGGTATCCGTGGTCGCGGCCCGTGCCATCGCGCCGCCAGCGACCGCCAAGCTCTGCGCGGGCGTCGCGGCCCCGCTTGCGCAGCTGCTGGCCGAACGTGCCGATCTGGCCGGCCATCTCGTGGAAGGAGCCGTCGTGATCGGTCGTGCGCCCGACGATGGCCCGGCGGAGGTCCTCCGTGTCGCGCCCGGGGAAGGTCGTCCAGCCAGTCCCGATCGCGTCGAGGGTATGTGCGTCGCTGTTGCCCAGGTGAGCCAGGCCGTGGCGATCGGCGAACTGGACGACGCGCTCGTGCCATGGCCGCCCCAGGGTCGTCGGGTTGAACGTCTCGAGGCCATCCGGGTGGACTGCAGGGTCCGGGTCGTCCAGGAGGCGACGCAGGACCCAGCCCTGGGCGCACAGCGGGAACGGCACGAGCGGATGGGCTGGGATCGCCAGGCCACCGGCGTCGTGGACCGCAAGGATCGACTCGCGCAGCGAGCGCAGTGGACGGATGGGCCGCTCCACGAAGAGCGCCAGGAGGTGCCCACCGAGCGTGGTGACCTCCTCGCCGACGACGACCTCGGCACGCAGGCCCCGGTCGCGTGCCATGGATCGAGCCGCGAGGGCGGCATCGACCCGTCCGTGGTCCGTGATGGCGATGATATCGAGGTCTGTCCGTCCCTCGACATGGGTCAGGATGGCGTCGATGCTCGCCGTCCCGTCGCTGGCGAGCGTATGGATGTGGAGATCGGCACGGCCGCGTCGCTCGACGCCGTCCGCCATGGCGTGTTGGGCCACGGGCTGCGTCATGCCGCGGCCTCCTGTGCGGCCCCGGCCTCCCGTGTGGCCCCGGCCTCGAGGTCCGGCCAGATCGGGAAGAAGACGGCCCACCATTGCTCCGGAGCGTCGGCGATCAGTTCCTCGAAGGCGGCGGCCAGGCCGGTCATCGTCGATGTGACACGTTCCCGGCGCGAGCCGTCAGCAGGCACGTCGATCGGGATGAGGCGGGCCCGGAAGTGTCCGTTGCCGTCGCGCCGGATGCCCATCGCGTAGGTCGGCACGCCACTTTCGACGGCCAGCATGGCGGGCCCCATGGGCAGCACGGACGGAGCGCCGAAGAGTGGGATGAGTGTTCCGCCACCGGTCAGGTCCCGATCGCCGACGAGGCCGACCGGGGTGCCCTCGCGGAGCGCTGTCAGGAGGGCGCGACGCGCCTCGCGCAGGCCGACCAGGCGGATGCCGGCCACGCCGCGGGTCCGCTCGTAGTAGGCCTGCAGGCCCGGATCGTCGATGGTCTCCATCGGCGTCACCGTGCTCCCGACCCGGAAGGCGAGGAAGATCACGCCCATCTCGACGGAGCCGAAGTGCATGCCGACGAACAGGACGGCCTTACCCGGCACGACAGCCTCGGCGATAAGTTCCGGCGTATCGAGGAGCAGTCGCTCGGCCACGTATTGCCGGCTGACTGCCGGCGTTCGGGCAACTTCGATGTAGTAGCGGGCGGCATGCCGGTAGGCGCTGCGGACCAGTCGCTCCAGGGCGGCGGGATCCGTGGCGGCAGCGCGAACGGTCGGGCTGCCGCGCCCGGAGGCGTGCAGCGACCGGGCGACCCGGCGGAGGTTGCGGCGGGCCTGGGCCGCGCGGTCCGGGGTCGTCCGGTACCACAGGTCGCCGGCCAGCTCGGCGGCCCGGAACAGCGGGCCTTCCGGCAATCGACAAGCGAGCCAGGACGCCCCGATGAGTGCCCGGCCGCGAAGTCGTGAGCCGACGCCCACGTGCCGAACGGTCTCGACGTCGTCGCTCACGGGGCGTCGTCCACGTCCATGCCGTTGCGCTCCTCGGATCCGAGCGCCGGACCGGGATCCCGCTGACCGGCCTGCATCGCCCGTGCGCGCCGCTCGAGGTCGGCGGCCTCCTCGGCGGTCTCCGGCCAGATCGGCTTGAAGCTGTACCACTGCTCGGGGGCCGGTCGGATGGTGTCTGCGAGGGCGTCGGCGACCGCCTGGGTAGCGCGCTGGAGCTCAGCCGGATCCGAGGACGCGACGGTGATCGGATCCCCCAATCGCACGTGGAGTCGGCCGCCGGGCTGGCGGGTCGTCATGATCGGCAGGATGCGCGAGTGGGTCCTGGCCGCCAACGTCGCCGGTCCTGCGGGCAGCGTCGTCCATGCTCCGAACAGCTGCACCGGGATGCCGTCACTGCGGTAGCCCCAGTCGACGAGAAGCCCCAGCATCTCGCGCCGTCGAAGGACCCCAAAGATCGCCCGCAGGTTGCGCCATGGGATGAGCGTCGCGTGCCACTGCTCGCGTTGGCTCTTGAGCAGCTCGAATAGTTCAGGGAACGACGAATCGTCGGCGACGACGCTGAGCGGCAGGCCGAGATCTGCGATCGCCGCCCCGATGACGTCGTTGTTGCCCACGTGGCCGACGGTCAGTATGAGTCCGCCCTCTGGCGAAGCGTCCAGGATCCGGCGCGCCGCGTCGCCATCGATCGGATCGACGAGCTTGATGATGTCGGCTGGCCGCATGAACGGCACACGCATGAGTTCGACGAGGTAGGCGCCATACGTTCGGTAGGCGCGCAGGGCGAGGCGGCGGACCCGGGGATGGTCCGGCGGCAGACCCAGGACATGCCCGAAATTGCGATTTGACCAGGCACGCTTGGTCGGCCAGAGGAGATATGAGGCCTGGGCGCCGAGTCCCAACAGCGCTCCGGCCGGTCGAGCCGGCACGGTACGCAGGACCCAGGCGCCGGCGCGGTATACCAGCACGACGGACCGCTCCAGGATCCGTGATCGTGCCTCGCCACGCCGGTGGGGCGCCTCGAGACGACGCTCGCCCGATGTCACTTGGCGGCGGCCACCTTGGTCTTCGATCCGGCGAGCTTGCGCAGCGTGCGCTTGGGCGGCGCCTCCGTCCCGACAAGGGTCTCGTTGTCCTCGCCCCGGATGAATGCCTCGACGCGGTTGAACGCGATGTCGTCGTGGATCTGGTGGGGCGGGCTCTTCATGAAGTAGCTCGACGGGGCGACCAGCGTTCCGGCCAGGCCGCGGTCCAGGCCCAGCTTCAGGCAGCGGATGGCGTCGGTGATGACGCCGGCGCTGTTCGGGCTGTCCCAGACCTCGAGCTTGAGCTCCGCATTGAGCGGGACATCGCCGAAGGTGGTGCCCTCCATCCGGATGTAGCACCACTTGCGGTCCAGAAGCCACGGCACGTGGTCGCTGGGGCCGACGTGGATATCGTCGGGGTCGAGCTCATAGTCGAGCATGGACGTGACGGCGTTCGTCTTCGAGATCTTCTTCGACTCGAGGCGCTCGCGCTCCAGCATGTTGAGGAAGTCCGTGTTTCCGCCGAAGTTCAGCTGGTAGGTGCGGTCCAGGCGGACGCCGCGGTCCATGAACAGGCGGGTCAGAACGCGGTGGGTGATCGTCGCACCGACCTGGCTCTTGATGTCGTCGCCGATGACCGGCAGGCCGGCCTCCGCGAAGCGACGCTGCCAGTACGGCTCACGCCCGATGAATACCGGGATGGCGTTGACGAACGCGACGCCGGCCCTGAGCGCCTGCTCGACATACCACTTGGTCGCCTCTTCGCTGCCCACCGGCAGGTAGGAAACCATGACGTCGACCTCGCGCTCCTTGAGGATGCCCACGATGTCGGCCGTGGGGCCGGGCGCCTTCTCGATGATCTGGCTGAGGTACTTGCCAAGGCCGTCGTGGGTCATGCCGCGCTCGACGGTGACGCCGGTGTGGGCGACCTGCTG
>JANONZ010000304.1:0-6093 GCA_031421095.1 Thermomicrobiales bacterium | reverse complement strand
CGATGACCGCGCCGGCGACGAGCGTTCGCGGATCGATCGGCTCGTGCAGGACTACAGCGCCCAGGATGACTGCCACGACCGGGTTGACGTAGGCGTAGGTGGCGATCAGCGGGAGCGGCGCGACCCGCAGCAGCCAGCCGTACGCCGTGAACGCCACGAGGCTCCCGATGAGCGTCAGGTAGACGATCGCGACGAGCGACCGGCCCGAGATCTCGTCGAGCCGCAGCGAGGCGAACTCGCCACTGACCAGGCCCATCAAGGTCAGGACAAGCCCGCCGCAGACCATCTGGACACCGGTCGCGACCAGCGGCCGCTTTGGCAGCGTCGCCCGATGCGAGGCGAACAGCGACCCGCTGGACCATGCGATGGGCGAGATGATGATGGCCGCCAGCCCGAGCCTGTCGAGCGCGCCCACGCCACCCATCGCCGACGGGCCGATGAGGATCGCCACGCCGACGAAGCCCACGACGATGCCGACCACCGCCAGTCGCGGCAGGCGTTCACCCAGGAAGATCCGGCCGAGGATCGCGACCCAGACCGGCATCATCGCGATGAGCAGTGCGGTGATACCCGACGGGACTGTCTGCTCGCCGAACGCGACCATGCCCATCCCGCCGCCCAGCAGGAGTGCTCCGACGATGGCGCTGTCGCGCCACTCGCGGGAGGTCGGCAGCACGAACGAGCGGCCATCGCGGGCCACGGACCAGGTCAGCAGGACGATGCCGGCGATCAGGAAGCGGGTTGCCGCCATCAGGAACGGTGGGATCGTCTCCACCGCGATCGCGATGCCCAGGTAGGTGGAGCCCCAGACGACGTACAGGATGAGCATCCCGATCCAGATGGGGGGTCGGACGGGCGCTGCGGACGCGGGCTTCGTTGGCATAGATGGCTGGTCCAAGATGGGGAGAGTGTACGGGCCGTCGAAGCGGGACGTCCAGTCGCTCAGGCGGCGAGTGCGCCCGATGTCGGTCGGCACTCCCTGCAGGCTCGGTAGCCCGCAGACGCCGCCTGGCCCATGGAGCGGAACGGGACGTTGTTGGCCGGCTCAATCCGCTTCGCGTGATGGCAGGTCGGGAGGCACACGATATGCGTCGTCTGCGACCCGATATATCGGACGCCCGCCCGGGCGGCCGATTCCAGGGCATCCGGGTCCAGCCCCTCCGCCGCCAGGATCGTCCGCTTGTTGGCCGGCCCCCCGAGTGAGTACTGGCCGATGGTGCCATCCGCGCGGACGACCCGGTGGCAGGGCACGATGAGTGGCACGGGATTGTGGCCCAGCGCCGTCCCGACCGCGCGGACCGCCTTCGGTCGCCCGATCTCGGCCGCGATCCAACCATATGACCGGACCTCGCCGTGCGGGATCTCCAGGGCCTTCTGCCAGACGTCGCGTTCGAAGGCCGTGTGACCGCGAAGGTCCAGGTCGATCCGTACGCGTCGGTCGCCGTCGAGCCGTCGGACGATGACGGACACCAGTCGGTCGGGGAGTGCTTCGGTCCGAAGCGCCTGGCGGCCGGTCCGGGCGCGGTGGGTCGTCTCGAAGGTCTCATCGTCCGGTGCGGCTTCGACCGCGGAGACGCCGAGGCCGTTCCAGGCCACGACGAGCGAGCCGATGGGCGAGTCGAACCTCGCATATCGGTCGGCCAGGCCGACCTCGATCAGGACGTTCGGAGCGAGCGAGGGCGGGGCGCTCGTGGCGAGAGCGGCGATCGCCGTCTCCAGGTCGCGGTCGTCGATGGTCATGCGGTCATCTCCTCGCGCTCGAGCCGCTGGGCAGCTTCGAACGCCGTGCGCAGTAACGCCAGGCCGCGATGGACCTGGGCCTTGACGGTGCCCTCGGGTCGATCGAGGGCGATGGCGAGTTCGGGGTAGGACAGCCCGTCCACGTGGCGGAGCACGATCGCACGGCGGTAGGCGGCCGGCAGGGTCATGAGGAGGTCCGCCCATTCATACGCGGCGGCGCGGACGGACGCGCTGGCAGCCGGGCCCGTGGCGTTCCTGGTGCGCGGTTCCATGTCACCCGGCAGTGCCGAGTCCAGCGACAAGGGCGGGGGCACCCGACCGGCGCCCACTCGGCGCGCGAGGCGATTCCGACACAGGTTCAGGACGATCGTGGCCAGCCACGGGCGCAAACGAAGTGCCTCGATGCGTTCACGGTCGTAGCCCGCGAGCGCTCGATAGACACGGACGAACGCGTCCTGGGCCGCTTCTTCGGCATCGCGCGGGTCGCCGAGCATGCGCAGGGCGATCGAGTAGAGCCGGTCCTGATGGGCCACGACGAGCGCTTCGAACGAGCGGTCGACGTCGTCGGCGAGGGCGGCGAGGAGCGGGCTGTCAGTGTCCATCGATCCCCAGAACACGGAACCTGCGCGGACCGTTGCAGGAGCGCGCATACGGTACCGGTCATGCGAGAATGTGGCGACCATGCGCCTCGACGATCGATTCGACGACCTGATCGCGAGCCTCGGCGGATTCCACCGCTCGTGGCTGGTGTATCTGGGCATCGAGCTGGGCCTCTTCGAGCACCTTCGAGCCGCTGGTGCCGCCGGCCTCACCGCGCATGAGCTGGCCGACGCGGCCGCGTGTCAGGCGAAGGCGATCGAAGCGTGGGCCTGGGGTGCGGACGCCCACGACCTCGTCACACTCGGCGAGGACGGTCGCCTGGTCGTGGACGACGACGTTGCGACGATCCTCCTCGACGCCGATCGGTCCGAGTTCCTCGGCGGTCAGTTCGTCCATGCCGCCGTCGCATCGCTCGACTGGGGCGGGATGCTGGAGTTCTTCCGGACCGGCGAAACGATCCGCACCAGACCCGACCGCTACCGGGTCGCCATCGAGCGCCTGACCGCCCAGGACATCGCGGTCTTCTTCGAGGAAGCGCTGGCGGCCCTGCCACAGCTCGTTGCCGACTTGTCGGGCGGCGGCCGGGTCGTCGACGTCCACTGCGGCGGCGGCCGGTGGCTCATCGCCATGGCGCGCCGGTTTCCAGCGCTCGAATTGATCGGCGTCGAATTCGAGGCCGATTCCGTCGTGCGCGCCCGGGCCACCGTAGCTGTGGCTGGCCTGTCCGACCGGATCACGATCCGCCAGGCCGGAGCCACGGAGCCCGGCGGCGCCGGCGAGTTCGACCTGACCTATTTCCAGTACGCGCTCCACCAGCTGGCCGATGCGCCCGGCGCCCTCCGGGCAGCGTGGACGGCCCTCAGGCCCGGTGGCCGGCTCCTCGTGCTGGACTGGCCGCTGCCGTCAGGGCAGGACGAGTTCCGGACCCGACACGGGGAGCTGATCGCCGGGGTCCAGCTGGACGAGCTCTACCAGGGCACGGCGCTGGTCACGCGCGACCAGTTCCTCGATTGGTTCGCCACCGCCGACATCCCGCATCCGGTCGTCGTCGATCTGCCGTCCGGGGCGTCGCTGTTCGTGGCCGAACGCGACTGATCGCGCCGGGGTGTGGCCGATGACGACCTCGCCCAGTGCGGGCTCCGCGCGGCTCGCCGCGATCGACGCCGCCACGATGCGCCGGCTGCTGCTCCACGAAGCCCGGGTCCACGCGACTCCAGGTCGGGATCTGCGCGATCTCGGGGATGCCATCCTGCTGCATGATCCGGTCGAGCCGGAGCCGTTCTGGAACCGCCTGGAAGGGCTCCGCTGGCCGATCGAGCCGCGTGATTTCGACCGACGCATGACCGAGACCCTCGTCCTGTTCGCGACGATCGGTCGGCAGCCCCACATCTGGTCCTCCCCGCTGCACGACACGCCAGTCGATCTGATCGCTCGCCTGGAGGCCAACGGCTTCCGGGACACGGGCTCCGGTAACGTCATGGTCCTGGCGGACCCTTCGGCCGCCGAGGTGGCCCTGGTCGCGCCGCTGCCGCCTGGCGTCACGGTGGAGCGTCTGGCGGACCTGCACGGCCCGGACGCCAACGCCGCCGCGGGCGCGATCGTCGAGGTCCTGCTGGACGCCTTCGAGGTCGGTGAGGAGCGACGGCCCGGCATCGAAGCGGAGACTGTCGCGTCGCTGGGTCATCGGTCCTTCCATCACTACCTGGCCCGCCTCGATGGCGCACCGGCCGCCGTGGCGCGACGAGCGACCTTCGACGGCGCGAGCTACCTCTCGTCGATCGGTACGGCCGGATGGGCGCGCGGACGTGGGTTCGGCCGGCTCGTCACCGCCGCGGCCGCCGCGGATGCCCAGAACGCGCAGAGCGAGTGGACGTACCTGGGCGTTTCCGCCGACAACAGCCGGGCGATCCGATCGTACGAGCGGACCGGTTTCGCGCGGATCGGGGAGTCCTGTCCCGATCTCCTCCTGATCTGATGACGGCCAAACCTGCGGAGCGCATCCGGGCTGCGCTGGTCGAGGTGGATGTCGGACCCCTCGCCCAGCTCGCGGGAGTTCGACCCGTGGCCGTCGGCTGGGCGACGGTGGAACTCGAGCGCGCCGAGCGCGAGCTGTGCGCGGCGCTTGGGCTCTCCGCCGATGACTTCGACCCAGCGGCGTCTTCGATCGCGCTCGGTGCCCGGTGTCGAATCGCCCCGGGCGTGCTGGGTGATGCGCTGGCGCTGGTCCTTCTGGAACCCGAGACGGAAGGTCGTCTGGCGGCCACGCTCGCGCGCCTGGGCGAGGGGCCGGCGGTCGTCTGGCTGGTTGCCGAGGGCCGCGAGGCCAGGGATGCCGTGGCGGCCACGGATGAGGCATGGGCCACCCTGCGCTCCTCCGGGGTCATCACAGCCGCAGTTCGTCCCGGACCGTTGGGACCCGAGCGCCTCGTCCTTGGCGGTCCGATCCACGGCCCGCACCACCTCCTCGTTGCGCTCCGGGTCGGGGCCGACCTGCGCAGTCGCGACGACGGCCCGACAGGTACCATCCAGCCATGACCGACCCAGCCGCCGCCAACTTTCGATCGGCCCGGGCCAGCGACGCCGAGGCGATCGCCACGCTGTTCACCGACGAGGGCTATCCCGCCGGTCCGAGCGACATCCTCGTCCGCCTGGAGCGATTCACCCTGCCGGAAGCGCGTGTCGTCGTCGCCGAGCACGATGGCGCGCTGCTTGGGTTCATCGCGATCCATTCCCTGCCGCGCTTTGAGCACGATGATCGGATCGTCCGGATCCTCGCCCTGGTCGTCGACGCTGGTGCCCGGGAGCGCGGTGTCGGCCGCGCGCTGATGGCCGAGGCGGAGCGCTTCGGGCGCGACATGGGTGCCGCGTTCATCGAGCTCACTGCCGGGCACCACCGCCCCGAGTCGCGGCACCTGTACGAGTCGCTCGGCTACGACGCCAGCGTGACGGCCTACCTGCGAAAGAAGCTCTGACCGAGGGGTCCTCGCCGGCGGCGTTCCCGAGGCTGCGTCTGCGCGACCGTGGAGCCCGACTGCTCGACCTGCCCTGGGATCGGCCGCTCGCCGATTGGCCGTCTGAATCGCTGACCTTCCGCGACCTGCCGGTCGGTCCGTCGCGTCATCTCGTCCGGTTCCTGGTCATGGACGGTACGACGTTCGCGCTCAAGCAAGAACCGCAGCGGGTCGCGGCTGCCGAGTTCGACGTCTTGCGGCGCCTCGAGACCGACGGCCTCCCAGCGGTCGAACGGGTGGCCTTGCGTTGGATGCAACTCCCGTTGCCAGGGCGCGACCACCAGCCGTCCGTGCTCGTTCCTTGCGCGGCCCCGGGCCGTGTCGGCGGCTCTCTCTACCAGCGCTCCTCGCGCACGACCTCGGCAAGGTCCCGACGACCGCCCGACGCCGGCGGCCGGGTGAGGTCTGTCTGATCGGCCGGGTAGCCGAACGACAGGAGGTACTCGCAGTGCTGGTCGGCCGGGATGCCCAGCAGGCGGCGCGCCGCGTCCTGATCGTAGACGGTCGCCGGCACGCTGCCGATGCCGAGCTCCCATGCGACCAGCATCATGTTTTCGGCCGCCTGACCGAGATCGAACATGATCGACAGCGGCGCCTCTGCTCCTCGCGGGTCGGGCGTCACGAGCGCGATGGCGACGGCAGCTCCAGCGAGATGGCCGGCCCATGGGCCCAGCTGGGCAAGCTCGGTCAGGTGCGAGCGATCGCGGCAGACGATGAACGTCCAGCGCTGAAGGTTCTTGCT
>JANONZ010000303.1:0-5746 GCA_031421095.1 Thermomicrobiales bacterium | reverse complement strand
CAAGCCACCGATCACCATGGCCAATACAGAAGAGGCGATCCGGGTCATCCGGGCGCTCGTGGCCGGCGAATCGATCGACTACGAGGGCACGGCCCTGCATTTTCCGTGGACCTCCGGCTGGACCCTGCCGATCTGGGTCGCTGGCTACGGCCCGATGGCCCTGGCCATGACCGGGCGGGTCGCAGACGGGATCATCCTGCAGCTCGCGGATCCGGACCTCATCCGGTGGTTCGTCGCCCAAGTCCGGGAGGCGGCCGTGACCGCCGGCCGTGACCCGTCGACGATCAAGGTCCAGGCGGCCGCCCCGGCCCACGTCGGGCCGCGCGACCTTGGCCGCCAGCGGACGCGCTGGTTCCCGGCTCTCGTCTCCAATCACGTCGTGGACCTCATCAACAAGGTCCCGCGCGAGCAGATCCCGGATTCGCTGACCGGCTACGTCACGGATCGCACCGGCTACGACTACCAGCACCATGCCGAGGTCGGCTCGTCCAATGCGGCATTCGTGGGCGATGACGTGACGGACCGCTTCTGCATCCTGGGTGAGATCGACGAGCACATCGCCAAACTGCGCGACCTGGCCGACGCCGGGGTAGACCAGTTCAACCTCTACCTCATGAACGGCGATGAGGAAGCCCAGCTGGAGCTGTACGGCCGCCACATCATCCCGGCGCTGCGGGACGTCGTAGGCGCCGGCTGATCCGCACCCAACCCGACGGCGGCGCGACCGGATCGTGGGGGCCGCGGCACTGATCCTGGCCATCACCGCCACCGGCTTGGCCATGGCCACCTGGTCCGCGAACTCGCACCAGTGTTCGGCTCGGTCCAGCTGGGCTGATCTCGGGCCCAGGATCGCGGGTCCTCAAGGCGTCGTTCGCCGGTTCTCAGCGGGACCGCCGCAGCCTATGATGTCCGACACGTCGGCACGCAGTGCCGATGCGTCAGATGAGGAGGCGGCGTCGATGCGACGAGTCAGCATGGTCCGGTCCCTGGCAGTCATCAGTACCGTCGCCCTTGTCGTGGCGGCGTGCGGTGGTGGGAGCGGAGCCGCCGCCCAGGAAACCGGCCCCGTCACCCTGCAAGTCATGAACTTTGCGAACTACATGCCCGATGATATCGCTGAACGGTTCAAGGCCTCGACCGGACACACCATCGAACTGACGTTGACATCCTCCAACGAGGACGCGATCGCCAAGCTTGACGGGTCTCCGGCGGGCACATATGACATCGCCTTCATCACGAACCCGTTCGCCGAGGGTCTCAACAAGGCCGGCAAGCTCGAAGCACTCGACCACGCCAAGATCCCGAACCTGTCAAACCTCTATCCCGAGGCGACCCAGATCGCCACGGATCCCGGCAACAAGTTCTCTGTCCCCTACTCCTGGGGGACGACCGGTATCTGTTACCGATCGGATCTCGTGAAAGAGACCGAGATCGACAGTTGGAAGGATCTCCTGGAGCCAAGCGCAGAGCTTTCCGGCAAGATCACCATGATGGACGAAGCCCGCTGGCTGATGATCCCGGCGCTCAAGGTTCTCGGCTATTCGGCCAACTCGACTGACGCGGCTCAACTTGAGGAGGCGGCCGCTCTGCTCATCAAGGCCAAGAAGACCCTGCTCGGCTACGACGCTGAGACGTTCTACACGAAGCTCGACAGTGGCGAGGCGGTCGCCGTCCACGGCTGGGATGGCTGGTGTAACTACGCCACGGACCCGAACGTGAAGTGGGCCCTGCCGAGCGAGGGTTCCGACCTGTTCGTCGACACCATGGTGATCCCCAAGGGTTCGCCCCGGCTCGACGCGGCTCACGCGTTCATCAACTTCATCCTGCAGCCGGAGAACGGTCAGTGGGTGGCCGAGAACATCCTGTACAAGGTCCCGAACAAAGCGGCCATGGACGCGCTTGATCCGGCCCTGCTCGTCAAGTACCCGAACATGGCGATCTCGCCGGCGGACCTGCTCAAGCAGGAATCGCTGCGAGACCTGGGCGAGGGCCAGACTCGCTTCACCGACGCGGCGACCAAGGTCAAGGCGGCGCCATAGCGCGGCCACACCAAGCATCCACCTCCGATGGATCGGACTGAACCGAGCGCCGACGGCGGCGCTCGGCGCGGGCTGGCGCACTGGCGCGGCAGTCGACTGACGCTCGCGCCAGCGTTCGTCTGGTGGGCTGTGTTCCTCGTCACGCCCATCGTCCTGATCCTCGTCAGTTCGTTCTTCCGGCGTGGTCCATTCGGTGGCGTCGTGTACGAATTGACCTTGGCCAACTTCGTGCGGGCCTTCGATCCGCTGTACCTGGGCGTCCTCTGGTACTCGGTACAGATCGCCTTCATCACGACCGTCATCTGCTTCCTCATCGGCTTCCCGGCGGCCTACTTCATCGCCACCCGTCCGAACCCGCGGGTGCGGGCGGCCCTGCTCGTCTTGGTGGTCCTGCCGTTCCTGACGAACTTCCTGATCCGAACCTACGCCTGGATCGTGCTGCTCAACCGCGAGGGCGTCGTCAATCAGTCCCTGCGGGGCATGGGTCTGATCGACGCCCCGCTCTCCCTGCTCTACAACGACTTCGCCGTCGTCATGGGCCTCGTGTATGGCTACCTGCCGCTGATGATCCTGCCGCTCTATGCCGCACTGGAGCGGCTGCACCCCGAGATCCGCGAAGCCGCCCTCGACCTCGGTGCCCGACCGCTCCGGATCCTGCGGACGGTGACCCTGCCGCTGGTGCTTCCCGGGATCGTCGCGGGCTGCGTCTTTGTCTTCGTGCCCTCCCTTGGGAACTTCCCGGTCCCCCAACTCCTCGGCGGTGGACGGCGGATCATGGTCGGGAACCTGATCAACCAGCAATTCCTCGAGGGGCGCGACTGGCCGTTCGGGTCCGCGCTCGCCTTGATGCTCATGAGCGTGCTGATGATCCTGCTCGTCGTGCAGTCGCGCGTCCTGCGCCACAGTCGGGAGATCCAGCTGGATGCGTGAGTCGCGAGCCGGCACCGCGCGCTGGCTCAGGATCCACATGACCCTGCTGTACGCCTTCCTCTACCTGCCGCTGGTCGTCCTCGTCGTCCTGTCGTTCAACGATGCGCAACGCGCGGTCGTGTCGTGGCGTGGATTCACCACCCGCTGGTACGGCGCGGTCTTCGAGAACCCCGAGTTGCTTGGAGCCCTCGGCACCACGATGGTCATCGCCGCGATGGCCACGACGATCTCGGTCGCGCTCGGGACGCTGCTCGCCCTCGGACTCGAGCGTCACACCCGGAGCAGCGTCCTCGACAGTGCAGTGTACTTCCCGCTCCTGGTGCCGGACATCGTGCTGGGGATCGCGTTACTGTCGTTCTACTCGCTCATCCGCCTCCCGCTCGGTGCGGGGTCGATCGTGCTCGCCCACTCGGTCTGGGGAATCGCCTTCGCCGCGGCGATCGTCCGGACGCGGTTGCGCGGCTTCGACCGCTCGATCGAGGAGGCGTCGCTCGACCTTGGCGTTCGCGAGGTCCCGACCTTCTTCCGGATCACCCTGCCCGTCATCCTGCCCGGGATCGTGTCGGCTGCCCTCGTCGTGTTCACGTTGTCAGTGGACGAGTTCGTCATCGCCTACTTCACCGCCGGACGGACGGTCACCTTCCCGATCCAGGTGTACTCGATGATCCGCTTCGGCGTGACACCCGAGATCAACGCGGTGGCGACGCTGCTGCTCGGCTTCAGCATGGTGCTGATCGTGGTCGCGCTGCTCGTGAATCGTGGCCGGACGACATCGGATCCGCGTCCGCCGGAAGGTGCGACGGGATGATCGAGCGATCTCCTGGGCGCGGCGACCCAACCTCGTACGTCATCGAGATCGAGCACGCGATCAAGGAATTCGGTTCCGTGCGGGCGCTCGATGACGTGTCGATCTCGATCCGCGAGAACGAATTCTTCGCGCTGCTCGGCCCGAGCGGCTGCGGCAAGACCACACTCCTGCGCTGCCTCGGCGGGTTCGAACAGGTTTCGTCGGGCCGGCTCCTGCTTGACGGCCGCGACATGGTCGGCTCGAAACCGTACGAGCGACCGGTGAACATGATGTTCCAGTCGTACGCGTTGTTCCCGCACATGCGCGTCTGGGACAACGTCGCCTACGGTCTGCGGGCCGAGCGTCGTCCCGCTCAGGAGATCCGCGATCGAGTCGACGATGTCCTGGGCAAGGTCGGGCTGCTGCATCTCTCGGAGCGTCGCCCGAACCAGCTCTCGGGCGGGGAACGCCAACGCGTCGCCCTCGCTCGAGCGATCGTCAAGCGACCTCGAGTGCTCCTCCTCGATGAACCGCTGGCGGCCCTGGATCGAAAGCTCCGAGGCGAGATGCAGATCGAGCTGAAGCGGCTCCAACACGAAGTCGGGATCACCTTCATCGTGGTGACCCACGATCAGGAGGAGGCGCTGACGATGGCCGACCGGGTCGCGGTGATGCGGGCCGGCCGGGTCCTCCAGGTCGACACACCGGTGGAGCTCTACGATCATCCCGCCAACCATTTCGTGGCTTCGTTCATCGGGAAGATGAACTTCCTGCGCGGGGTGGTCGCGCCCGGTGGTCTGCAGGTCGATCTGCACGGCCTGGTCCGGTCCCGTCCGTCGGATCTCGCCGATGGATCGGATGCCTACCTGGCGATCCGACCCGAGGCCGCCCGGTTGCTTGGAGCGGGCGTGGCGCCGACGCCGGCCGACGTCACCCTCCCGGCGATCATCGAGGCAGTCGCGTTCGTCGGGTCGCAGGTCCAGACCCATATCCGGCTTGATGGCGTCGCCACCACATTCGTGGTCACCTCGGACAAGCGCGATGTGTCGGCCCTGGTCGGTGCCCGAGTGCTGGTCGCCTGGCTGATGGACGACGCTCAGGTCCTGGCGGCATAGGCTCGGACCGGCCACAGATGGGAGGCGAGATGGAATACGTGAACGGACGAGTGTTTACCTCTCCGTCGGATTCGCGAGCATGGGAACCGGACGACGATGTCGGAGGCGCTGCGCACATGCTGTTCGATCTCGGCGAGACCAAGGCCGGTCTGTGGCGCGCAAGTCCGGAGGGCGCTGTGCCCACGGAGGTGGAGATCCCCGCGCGCGAGACCATCCTCGTGCTTGAGGGCGGAGTGCGCGTCGCCATCGATCGCGGCGAGCCTCACGAGCTCAGGGTCGGCGACATGCTGTCGATCCCGGCGCGGGCCGTGGTCGGTTGGGATCCGTCGCCGGACTGTCTGGTGTTCTGGGTCTACTCCTGAGCGCGACGCGGGCGGGCGTTGGACAGCTGCCTCGCGCCCCAGGGTGCGGCGTGGACGGTCGCCTGCGCGCTACCATCCGAGCACACTCATCAGTCTGACGGATCGACTCGGAGGGATCAGATGCGCACACTCATCGTCAACGGCACCATCGTCACGGCCGACGGTTCCTACCTCGCCGATATCCTGATCGACGACGAGACCATCGCCCAGATCGGGCGGGACCTGGCCGGTGCCGGCGTGACCGCGGACGAGACGATCGATGCGACCGGCAAGTACGTCATCCCGGGCGGCATCGACGTGCATACGCACATGGAGCTGCCGTTCGGCGGCACCTCCGCCAAGGACACCTTCGAGACCGGCACGCGGGCCGCGGCGTTCGGCGGCACGACGTCGATCGTCGACTTCGCCGTCCAATCGCGCGGGGCGTCACTTCGTGAAGGCCTGGACGCGTGGCACGCCAGGGCGGAGGGGAACGCCGTCGCCGACTACGGCTTCCACATGATCATGAGCGAC
>JANONZ010000302.1:0-2199 GCA_031421095.1 Thermomicrobiales bacterium | reverse complement strand
GCGGCCTGGGCCTGGCCGGCCGTCACTTCGACCGGATCGAGGAACGGCATCTGGGCACGCAGACGTCCCCCGACGCGCTCGATGAGATGGTCGTGATCGGCTGACCGCAAACGCTCGAATTCGTGCCGCCCGGACTCGCTTTCCGCGATCCAGCCACGGGCGAACGTCCCGTCCTGGATCTCCTTGAGGACCTGCTTCATGGTCCCACGCACGTGCTCGTCGATGATCCGCGGCCCGGACATGTAGTCGCCGTACTCGGCCGTGTCACTGACGCTGAAGCGCATGAAGTTGAGGCCGCCGCGGTACATCAGGTCCACGATGAGCTTGAGCTCGTGCATCGTCTCGAAGTAGGCCAGCTCCGGCTGGTAGCCAGCCTCCACGAGCGTCTCGAATGCCATCTTGACCAGGGCCGCCGTGCCGCCGCACAGGACCGACTGCTCCCCGAACAGGTCCGTCTCGGTCTCTTCGGCAAAGGTCGTCTCGAGGACACCGGCGCGGGTCGAGCCGATCGCCCGACCATAGGCGAGCACGCGGTCGCGGGCCGTCCCGGACTGATCCTGGTGGACGGCGAAGAGCGCTGGCACGCCGCCACCGGCCCGATAGACGGACCGCAGCAGGTGGCCGGGGCCCTTAGGGGCGATCATCCCGACGTCGATGATGGCGGGCGGGTCGATCCGTCCGAAATGGATGTTGAAGCCATGGGCGAACATCAGCAGGTGGCCGGGGCGCAGGTGCGGCGCGATCTCGTCGTCGTAGACGCCCTTCTGGGCCGTGTCCGGGACGAGGATCATGATGATGTCGGCGGCCTTGACCGCATCGGCGACATCGGTGACCCTGAGGCCCGCCTCGGCGGCCAGGGCGCGGCTCCTGGACCCGGGCGCGAGCGCCACGACGACATCGACCCCGGAATCGTGGAGGTTGAGAGCGTGGGCATGGCCCTGGCTGCCGTAGCCGATGATCGCGACCGTCTGGCCGGCGAGGGCCGCCAGATCTGCGTCGTTGTCGTAGTACATCTTGGCCGTCATCGCTTGATCGCCTCCTCGATTGAACCGGAGCCCCGGGCCATCACGACGGCACCGGTGCGAACCAATTCCTTGATGCCGTAGGTCCGGACCAGCGCGACGAACGCGTCGACCTCGGATTCGGTGCCGGTCACCTCCACGATGACCGAGCCATCGGCCAGGTCCACGACCCGACCACGCGATAGCTCGACGAGTCTGAGGACTTCCGCCCGGGTCGAATCGGTCGCCCGGATCTTGACCAGGGCCAGCTCCTGCTGGACGGTGGGTTCGGTCGTCACATCCTGGACCTTCAGGACATCGATGAGCCGATAGAGCTGCTTGGCGGCCTGCTCCACCGCGACGTCGTCACCGTGCAGGGTGATGGTCATCCGGCTGATGTCGTCGCTGTCGGTGTGGCTGACCGCGAGCGAGTCGATGTTGAAATTCCGCGCCCGCATCAGGCTCGACACGCGGTTCAGCACGCCCGGCTTGTTGAGCACGACCGCGACCAGCACGTGCCGGCGGGTCTCTCCGCCGCCCGGCAGGGCACGCGCCGGCGGGGCACTGTGCGCCGGACCGGGTCCGGCCGGCAGTTGGCCGTTCGAATCGGGATCGCCGTTCATTCGTCAGGCCCGTCCCACTTCTCGATCAGGTCCGACAGTCCCTTGCCGGCGGGCATCATCGGGAAGACATTCTGTTCCTCGGCGGTTTCGAACCAGATGAGCGCCGGGCCGTCGACGGCCTGGGCCGCCCTGATGGCCCCGTCCACCTCGCCCGGCGTCCGGGCCCGGAAGGCCGGCACCCCGAATGCGTCGGCCAGCTTGGCGAAGTCCGGTCCGGGCAGCGTCGATGAATGGTAGTTGCCCGCGTAGATGATCTCCTGCCACTGACGGATCATCCCGAGCTTCTTGTTGTCGAGCAGCGCGATCTTGACCGGGATGTGGTCCGCGACGAGGGTCATCAGCTCCTGGAAGGTCATCTGGAAACCGCCATCGCCGGTGATCGCCCAGGTCTCGCGGTCCGGCCGCCCAAGGGCGGCACCCATCGCGGCCGGGACGGAGAAGCCCATCGTCCCGAGGCCGCCGGAGCTGACGTGGCTGTTCGGGTTGCGAAAGCCGACGTAGCGCGCGAGCCACATCTGGTTCTGGCCGACGTCAGCGACGTAGGTCGCCTGGTGATCGGTCAGCTCACCGATCCG
>JANONZ010000301.1:0-2448 GCA_031421095.1 Thermomicrobiales bacterium | reverse complement strand
TCACCTCCGCACCGCGCCCGCGGAGCCCGGCCATGACATCGGCCGCCGGCGAGTTGCGCGGATCGCGTACGTTCGGCTTGAACGCCACTCCAAGGACACCGACCCGGGCACCGCGGAGGGACCGCCCCCGATCGTTGAGGGCCTCTGCGACCAGATCCACGACGTGGCGCGGCATTGCCAGGTTGATGTCGCCCGCAAGCTCCACGAATCGATCCACGAAGTCGAACTCCCGGGCCCGCCACGCCAGGTAGTACGGGTCCACCGGGATGCAGTGACCGCCGACTCCGGGCCCGGGCGTGAAGCGCATGAAGCCGAAGGGCTTCGTCGCCGCCGCGTCGATGACCTCCCAGACGTCCAGATCCATGCGCTCACACAGGAGGGCGAGCTGGTTGACCAGGGCGATATTCACGTTCCGGAAGACATTCTCGAGCAGCTTGGCGAGCTCGGCCGCCGCGGGCGAGCTGAGGCTGACGACCTGGTCGTTGACGTGGCGGAGGAGGGCCGCAGCGCGCTCCGTGGCGGCCGGCGTCGTGCCCCCGACGAGCCGTGGGACCGACTTGGTGGCGGTCGCCGGGTCCCCCGGGTTCACCCGCTCCGGAGCGAACGCGAGGTCGAAGTCGCGCCCGGCCATGAGCCCCGAGCGCTCCAGCTCCTCGCGGAACGGGCCCTCCGTGGTCCCCGGGAACGTCGTCGACTGGAGGACCACGAGCTGGCCCGCCCGGAGACGCTCCCTGATGGTGGTGGCCGCGCTGAGGACGGGGCCCAGGTCGGGGTCCTTGGAGCGAGTGATCGGGGTGGGGACGCACACGAAGATCGCGTCGGCTTCGGCCAGGCCGGCGGAATCGGGCGTCACGATCCGGAACCCACGTGCCAGGCCGCGCTTGAGGCGCGCATCGTCGATGTCGTCGATCGGCGAGCGGCCGGCGCGGAGCTCCTCGACACGATGAGGGCTGGCATCCATACCGGTGACGGTCAGGCCCGCCTCGGAGAACGCGAGGGCGAGGGGCAGGCCCACGTAGCCCAGGCCGATGACGGCCACATTCGAGTCGGGAGCCATGGTCACGAGGATAGCCGGTCGGGCGCGAGTCGCTGCACCAGGGCCGCGAGCCGGTCGGCTTCGTGCTCCCAGGAGAGCTCGCGGATCCGGGTCATCGTCGCCGCGACCGCGGAGTCCCGCCGGACCGGGTCGTCGTGGAGGGCCACGATGGCCAGGGTGAGCGAGTCGGCGTCGCCTGGCTCGTAGGTGGAAACGGATCCGGCCGGGAAGGTCCGCTCGACGAGAGGCAGCCGCGAGGCGACCACCGGCTTGCCCATCGCGCCGTACTCGAAGATCTTGGTGGACAGTGAGAAGTCGGTGAATGGGTCCCGGCGGGTCGGCGCGATCCCGATATCGGCAGCGGCGATCGCGGCCGGCACGTCCTCGAGCGGGATCCGGCCGTGGAAGCGCACCCGGTCCTCCAGTCGCAGATGCACCACCTGGGCCCGGAGCGCGGCCTCGCTGTCGCCGCGTCCGTACACGTCGAGGCAGGTAGCGATCTCCGGCCTGATCGCCGCCAGACGCGCGACCGCGTCAACCGCGACAGCCAACTCGTAGGTGGGCGTGAGCGCGCCCGCGTACACGAGGCGTACCGTCCCGTCGGCGGCGAAGGCGCGCTCCGGTTGGACGGTCGGATCGAATCGGGTCAGCGATGGCGTGTTCAGGAGGACCGTGATCTTCTCAGGCGCGACGCCCAGGTCGACGAGGCGGGCGGCCAGGGCGTCGTTGACCGTGATAGCCGCGTTCGCGACCCCGATCGAAAGCCGCTCCTGGAGCACCAGCAGGCGCTGGACGACCGGGTTGGACGCCTTCGGGAAGCGCATCCGGAAGAACTCCGGCATCGCCTCGTGGAGGTCGATGACCAGCGGGACGCCCATGAGTCGCAACGGCAGGCCGGCGAAGACGAGGAAATCGGGCAGCGTATGGACCTCCACCAGCCCGAAGCGCCGCCGCCGGTGGGCGCGTGTCACGACCCAGGCGGATCTGGCCAGGAACGCGAGGTACTCCCGCAGGTACGTCATGAGCCCTGCACCCTGGTGGCGCTGGACATCCAGCCGGTGGACCCGGACACCCTCGACCGTGCCCTCGGGCGGATCCTCCGGTCGGCGGAGCGCGAAGACCTCCACCGGCCAGCCGCGAGCCACGAGCGACTCCGCCTCGCGCCGGACGCGGGGATCCTCCTCGTAATAGGCATGGACGATCATGCAGACCGGGCGCCGCGCGATCTGTTGCGAGCCCGCGGGTTGCGGCGAGGTCACGGCCGCGGACCAGTCGCGCCCGAGACCGACGGATCCCCGTCGGCCGCGGCGTTCGTCGGATCCCCGTCGGCATCCCACCGATCGACGAGACCGCGGAGGGTCGTGGGGGCAAGCCGGACGCGGTCTCCCAGCAGAGGTCCGACGATCGCGACA
>JANONZ010000300.1:0-8587 GCA_031421095.1 Thermomicrobiales bacterium | reverse complement strand
ACCTACGAGACGTCCGTCGGGTTCAAGTACATCGGCCCCAGGATGATCGAGACCGGGGCGATGATGGGCGCCGAGGAGTCGGGCGGCTTCGGTTTCGGCATGCACCTCCCGGAGCGCGACGGGATCTATGCCGACCTGCTGTTGCTCGACCTGTTCATCCGCGAACGCGCGGCCGGTCGCTGGCCGGTCTCGAAGGCGATCGAACACTTCCACGAGATCGCCGGGCCGTCGTGGTACCGGCGCATCGACGTCCATATCCCGCCCGCCGACTACCCGGCGACGAAGCGGCGCCTGTTGGTCGACCTGCGCGAGCAGGCGCCGACCGAACTGGCCGGTCAGCCCGTCGTCCGGACGCTGCCACTGGAGACGAACGACGGCTTCAAGTTCTGGGTGGGTGACGGGTCGTGGCTGCTGGTCCGCACGTCGGGCACGGAGCCGCTCGTCAGGGTCTACACGGAGGCGACATCGGAGGCGACCCGCGAGGCGATGGTCCAGGCCGGCGAGCGCCTGGTCCGGGGCTCGTGACGGACGAGCTGCGTCCGCCGGGCCGGCGCGTCGAGAAGCCTTGGGGTCATGAACTGATCTGGGCCCAGACGGACCGCTATGTCGGCAAGATCCTGGTCATCGAGGCCGGCAGGCGGCTCTCCCTCCAGCGCCACCTCCGCAAGGACGAATCGATCCTGGTCAGCGCAGGGCGTCTGCGCCTGACGCTCGAGGACGACACCGGCGTCGTGCGGGTGGAGGAGCTCGGCCCGGGCGACGCGCGCCACGTCCGGACCGGCCGTATCCACCGTTACGAGGCGATCGAGCGATGCGAGCTCGTCGAAGTGTCGACGCCGGAGCTGGACGACGTCGTCCGGCTTGAGGATGACTTCGGTCGCGAAGGCACCACTGTCCCGTAGGACGGGCTGGGCACGATGTCAGGGGTGACCGTGGGACCCCTGCTGGTGTAGGCTTCGGTGGAAGCGACCGTCCTCACCGGTCGAGGTGCATGATCGGACGACGGCCCCCGCGAGCGCCCTGATGGGCGACGGAGGTAGCACCGCGATGCATAGCTCTCTGATCGGCAAGGTCGAGAAGGCCAATCGCTACGCGCGCGAACTCGATCGCATCACGATAGACCGACTCTCGCTCACGTTCCGCGGCGATAACGACGTCCATCACATCGGTCTCGACGCCGGCCAGTGGCGATGCACCTGCCACTACTTCGGGAGCTGGGGATCGTGTGTCCACCTCCTGGCGCTCCAGAAGGTCTTCGGGGTCATGCTGCCCGAGGAGGCCCAGGTCTCCATCTTCGCGGCCACGGACCAGGCCGCCGCGCCTGTTGCAGAGGCCGTCGGCTAGGACATCCGGTCCGGTCCGGGCGTCGCGCGCTCACTCCACGTCGAGCCGCCAGTAGTACGTCGCCGAGCCGAGGTCGTCGGTGAACCAGACCGTGACCTGGGCGGACCACGCACCGGGCGGAGGGGCCTGGAAGGTGATCGTTCCGGTCCCATCGCCGAGACCCACGGCGCCAGCGCCATCGGTCGAACCGGCCGGCACGCGCCGGGCGGTCCATTCCGCGACACCGACGGCCCCGGCGACGGTCACCGTCAGGAGCTCTCCAGCGCCGACATGGATCCGCGCACCGGGCACCCACGGGCTGTCCGAGCCTCCGTTGTTCCACGTGAACGAGCCGAGCGTCCCTGTCACCGGATCCCCTCCCTCGGCGGCCAGGCTGGCCGGGGGCGGCTCCGCCGTCACGGGCGTCACGGGCGTCGCCGGCGTCACGGGCGATGCGGCGACCGAGGCTGTCGGCGACGGCCCAAGTGACGGGGCAGGGGACAAGGTCGTCGTAGCGATCGACGCGGCCGGCCTGCCACCAGCAAGAGCAGGTGATGGAGGCCCGCCGGCGGAGCTGCATGCAGCTGCGAGCAGCACGACGAAGAGGGTGACCAGCGCTATGCCGGTGGATCGATGGGCCACGGGGAAGGCTCCTTTCATCGGGTCCATGCCTGGGCACGGAGGCTATCGGTCGGGAACGACAGGGGACACGGGCTGCTCGTGCACGGGCCGACATTGACCCTGACCGTGGGGGACGTCGCGCCCTTCAGCCCTTCGTCGGTCGGGGTGTTGAAGACAGCGCGGAATTCCGCATCACTCAGGAGTTTCTGGGTCACGAGGTAGTTGCCCGACCCGGCGGCCGCCGGCATCGTCGCGACCGTCGTCCAGGTGGCCGCGCCGGGCGCTCGGCGCTGGAGCGACACTGCGCGCCCCGCCACGGGATTGCCGCCGAGCCGGTAGTAGGCCGCCAGGGCGACGACCTTGAGCGTGGCAGTCAGGTTGGTCGTGCCGCCGTACGACATCGCCGTGGGCGACGCCGCGATGGTCAGGACTGTCGAGAGCGCCAGGCACTTCGAGTATTTCGCCGTCCAGCCCTGCATGTCGTAGCGGATCTGGAGTGTGGCCAGGTCGCAGCGGCCGAAAACGTGGGCATTCCAGCCGGTCGACGGCTTGGTCCGCGAATAGGTCTGGACGACCGCGTCCGAGTAGTCCGAATCGTTTGACCAGTTGACGTGGTGTTCGAGGATCTCGACGTGACCGAACTCGTCGATCGCGATCGTCTCAGCGTCGTAACAGCCGTTCGGGGCCGTCGAATAGGACTGGCACCACTTGAGGGTCCCCCAGTCGAAGACATGACCCTGCTCACGCAGCCACATCGTGAACCCAGTCGGGGCACTGCGCGTGAAGCAGGCCAGGCCGATGACGCCGCAGGTGGCGCCGAGCCCATATCCGATCTGGTTCGCCCCGTTCGCGTCGTAGGTGAACGTGGCTGCCTGCGACGCGCGACTGGCGTTGACATCTGCCGCTGCGGTCTTGATCGCGACCTGGATCACCGGGGTCGGGACCGCACCCGAGCGCCAGCGAAAGCGCAGATCCTGATTCTGGGTGAACAGGCCACCACTCTGGACCGGGTCCGGTCCGTGCGCCGCGACGGGGCTGAATGAAACTGCGAGGCTGGCGATCGCAAGGACAGCGGTGGCTCCGCGTCGGCGAGCGCGGCGTGTGGTGGTCAGGCGTGTCGTCGTGTTCATCGGGTGACCTCTTCGAGGGTGACGGTCGAACCGTCCTGGAGGTGGCGGAGTCGTGGGCGAAGGGCACTGCCGTCCACCGGCAGTCGGCCGTCGGGGGCCAGCAGGATCCAGCCGACCGGCACGCGCGTCGCGGCGCCCGACCGCGCTACGTCCGTGTGGAGGCGAAGGCCGGCCGGCAGCGGGCCCAGGTCGAGCTGGCCCAGGCCATCGAGACCGACCGAGTGGAGATGCGACGTCGTCCCGTCGTCGGTCTCGTAGGCGAGTCGAGCGCCGTCCGTCGTGGCAGCCACGATCGCCGCGCCCGCGTCGTCCGCGAGCAGGTCTCGACGCCCGGTGCCGAGATCGGTCGAGACGACCGCGCAGGGCAGGCCGTGGCACGCCCGGTAGGTGACGATCCGGTCACCCGCGAACCCCAGTACGGGGCCCAGGTCGGGCGCGTCGAGGGTCACCTGTGCATCGCTGCCAGGCGAGACGATGCGGGTCCGGCAGGCCACCTCACCGCAGGCCTGGACCGCCAGGCGGCCGCCATCGACATCCCAGGTGAACTCGGTCGAGAACGTCCGACCGAATCGCCCGTCGGCCGCCAGCGGGTCCAGGATCCGCCCTGTGCCCGCCGTGCCATCCACGGAACGCATCCAGACGCCCAGGTCCGCCCGGCCGGCTCGATCGACGCGGGTCTCGTAGATGGTCGTTCCCGCCCGATCCATCGTCGCCCGCCGAATGACGGACGACTCCTCGGCCAGCGACCAGGAGCAGCCGTTCGCCACGTCGATCGCTTCGAGGTACGAGCGGGTCCCGTCATCGGACCCGACGAGGACGACCCGACCGAATGGCCCGGCCGCGAATGACTCGGGCGGCAGGCTGAGGCGGCGGGACGGCCGCTCCCCGTTCAGGCCGAGTGCGAGGTGTTGACCCGCCAGGACGCCATCGCGGTCCAGGACAGGGTCCAGGCGGAACCAGGCCTCGCCGGCCATCGCCTGTAGCGCGGGAGGGCCGGGGTCCTGGGTCGCGGCGATCCGGTCCGTAGCCTGACCGGCGCACGCGGGGGGCGTCCACGGGCGATCGCCCACGCCGAGCGTCGTAGATGCGATCGCACCGACGGCGCCCAGTGCGATGACACCCGGGCCGATCCAATGCAGCCATCGTGACTCCAACACGGTATGAACTCCTCCGGCGGGAGACATCGGCGGGAGGGTGGCGAGGAGGCGATAGTGGCGCGCGACGCTTACCTGGCGCTTATCGGCGACGGGGCCGTGCCCGCTGGTCGGCGACCTATCGGGCGGGCGGCGCGGTCGGGTGCGCTGGTGTCATGGCCGGCCCGAAGGCTGCCCGTCGCGCCGTCCGTCGAAGGACCGCCAGCACGGCCGGACCGACCAGCACGACCAGCACGACATTGGTGGCGGCGCGCATCACGTCCCAACCCATGGATGTCGCCAGGCTGAACAGCAGGAGCCGGCGGACGTTCTCTCCGATCGAGGCACCCGGCAGGTACGAGATCGCCGTGTCCTCGCCCAGCACGAACGGCCAGAACCAGAGGTTCATGAGCAGCCCGAAGGCCATGGCGGCGATGGCTGCATAGACCACCAGCATGAGGATCTCCCATCGGCCGCGCATCGGCGGCAGGAGACCGGCTCCCAGGCCGACCCACGATGCGGCCAGCATCTGGAACGGCAGCCATGGGCCCACGCCGCCGGTGATCAGGGCCGACGCGAAGAGCGTCGTCGAGCCGAGCACGAACCCGAAGCCGGGCCCGAAGACGCGGCCGGCCAGGATCAGCAGGAAGAACGTCGTCTCGATGCCGGCCGTCCCGGCACCCAGCGGGCGAAGGGCCGCCCCGATGGCCGACAGCACGCCCAGCATGGCGAGTGCCTTGGAGTCGATGCCGCCGCCGGCGATCTCGGCGAGGACGACCACCACGAGGATCGGGAGCAGGATCACGAAGACCAGCGGCGCATCCGACCCGTGGCCGATGCCCTCGGTGGGGACGCGCAGCAGGGGCCAACCGAAGGCGAGGGCACCTGCGAGTGATGCGAGCGCCAGCGTGATCGCCGAACGCGGGTGGAAGCCGATGGCGCTGGCTCGGCCGATCACGGGCCTACGCTCGGCGGTCACGGGCCCAGCCTCGCCGGTCTCGCCGGTCTCGCCGGTCTCGCCGGTCTCGCGCCGAGGTCTCCGTCGACAAGTGCCCGGGCCACCTCGTCCACCGTCAGCCAGCGCTGCGGGGCGAGGATGCGCGCCACCTGGGGCGCGAACGCCGGGGAGGCGACCAGCACGTCATCGGCCGACCCGTCGGCCACGATCTCGCCATCGGCCATGACCAGCACTCGATCCGCGACGGTCGCCACGAACTCCACGTCGTGAGTGGAAAGGAGGATGGCGCGGCCGTCGCTCGCGAGCTCGCGCAGCGCCGACGCGAGGTGTCGCTTGGCGGCGTAGTCGAGGCCTCGCGTTGGTTCGTCCAGGAGAACCACGCGTGGTCGGGCGGCGAGCTGGATGGCCAGCACCAGGGCCAATCGCTGGCCCTCGGACAGGTCCCGCGGATGTGCCTCGTCCGGGACGCCTGGAACCAGCCGATCGAGCAGACCCCGACACGTGCCGGGAGCCGCGCTGGACTCGCTGTCCGCCTGGCGACATTCCGCCCCGACCGTCTCGAGGTAGAGCAGGTCGTCAGCGTCCTGCGGGACCAGTCCCACCAGTCGCCGCGCATCGGCCGGATCCAGATCCGCGGGGTCGCGTCCGTCCACCCGGACATCCCCGCGAACGCGCGGTCCGGAGCCCTGGAGCGCCCACAGGAGCGATGACTTGCCGGATCCGTTCCGACCCATCAAGGCCGCGATCTCGCCAGCGGCCAGGGCCAACTCCACGTCGCGGACGGCGACCGATGAGCCGTACGTCACGGTCATCGCCCGGGCATCGAGGATCGGGGCGGATGGATGGCTCGACGTTGAGGACGCGCGCGACGCGTCCGGCGTGCGATCGGCCAGGCGTCGACGGAGGTCGGTGGCCAGGCGGCGCGCATCCCGGATCGACAGCGGGACCGGGTCCCAGTCGGCCAGGCGTGCGAGTCCCACGATCGGCGGGACGTCACCCACCGAGGCCATGACGGTCGCCGGCGGGCCGTCCACGATCCCGCCATCGCCGGTGACCCAGATGACCCGGTCGGCGTGCTGGATGACCCGTTCCAGGCGATGCTCGGCGAGGACGACGGTCATCCCGAGGTCGTGGACCAGGCGGGTGATCGCGGCGATCACCTCCTCCGCCGCCGTGGGATCCAGCGCGGACGTGGGCTCATCCAGGACCAGGACGCGCGGATGCGCGGTCAGCGCCGCCCCGATCGCGACCCGCTGCTGTTGGCCGGCCGACAGCGTGCGCAGGGGCCGATCTCGGATCCCCGCCAGTCCCAGCAGGTCCAGGATCTCCTCGACTCGCTTGCGCATGACCGGCGGATCCAGTGCGAGGTGCTCCATCGAGTAGGCCAACTCCTCCTCGACGACGTCTGTCACGAACCCGAACAGCGGGTCCTGCCCCACGTAGCCCACGACATCGGCCAGCTCGCGTGGTGGGTTCGTCCGCGTGTCACGGCCATCCACTGTGACCGACCCCAGGAGGGTGCCCCCGGTGAAGTGGGGGACCAGTCCGTTGATCGTCCCGAGGAAGGTGGACTTGCCCGATCCAGTCCGACCGATGACCAGGCACAGCTCGCCCTCATCGATCCTGACGCTCACGTCGTGCAGCACCGGTCGGTCAGACCCGGCATATGTGACGGTGACGCCTTCGAATCTGATCATCAGCCGGCCCTCGTCCCGGCTCCCGGTCGGACGACAGGGGCACCGGAGGTCGTGCGCCCGATAGTCACCTCGATCGGCATCCGGACCGGCGGAGCCAGCCAGGCCGGGAGCGCTGCGACGAGGATCCCGGCGGTCCCGACAAGCGCCAGTTCGGGCCACTCGAGCGGGATGAGCGACGGCTGCAGGGACGCCGGATCCGTGATGCCTGCGACGACCAGCAGGACCGCCGTCGCGATGCCCGACGTGGCGACCATCGTCTCTGCCGCGGTCCACGGATCGGGCCGGTAGGTCGTGCGATCCAGCCGTCGCCCACCCAGGACGAAGCCGGCGATCGCTGCGGCAACCCCTGTCGCGAGCATCGGCATCCCAAGGACCGGCGCCACGGTCTCGTCCAGCACACCGTACGCGCCCACGCAGATCCCGATCAGGCCGCCGATGACCAATCCGCCGGTCAGACGGCGGGTCCGCACCGCGACGTGGGCGGACCGACCGTAGCCGCGCGCATCCATGGCGGCGGCCAGCGCCAGCGACCGATCGAGGGCATCTTCCAGCACCGGGATGAGGATCCCCATCAACGCCCGCAGTCCGCGCCCGGACCTGCCCCGGAGTCGGCGTGCGCGGCGGACCCGCCCGACGCTCTCGACCAGCTGAGGCGCCACGCTGACCGCGACCACGAGCGTCGCGCCCATCTCGTACAGGGCACTCGGCACACTGCGCAGCAACCGTCGCGGGTCGGCCAGGACGTTGGCGGCGCCGATGCAGATGATCAGGGTCGCGAGGCGCAGCCCATCGTAGGCAGCCGCGAGGACGCTCTCCGCGGTAATCGCGCCGCCGAGCGTGATCCCGACCGCCCAGTCGGGCAGCGGGATCTCCGGGAGGGTGATGAGCAGGTGGTCGCCGTAGTCACCTCCGAACAGGATCCGGTAGACGACGCGCAACATGACGATGAGGAGCCCGACGATGAGGTACCCGCGGAAGCCGCGCGCCCACTGAGCGTCCGAGCGGCGCTCACTGACCACGAACGCCGCGACCGCGATGATCAGGCCGAGGAGGATCGGGTTGGTCGTTCGACTGGCGGCGGTTGCCAGCCCGATCGCCCAGATCCACCAGGCGACCGGGTGGAGCGCGCGCGGCAGGTGCCGATCCATCGCCATCCTGCCCTGCCGGCGGAGCTCAGGCATCGCCGTGCACGCCCTTCGATCGACGCGCTCCAGCGAAAAGGGCACCCGCGGCGACCAGCACGACCAGCCCCGCCCCGACCAGCGTCCCGAGCGGCGGGCCGTCGCCACCGGCACTCGTCCCACCCGGACCGGCACTGCCTGCGGGCTGCACCGCGCTTCCGGCGAGGGGCGTCGAGTCCGCGCTCGACGCGGTTACCGACGTGCTCGAGGGCGACGGCGTGGGCACCGTGGTCGTGGGCGAAGGCGTGGGCGCCGCGGTCGTGGGAGCCGCAGGTACGTCACTGGGCGCATGGGTCGCGATCGGCCTCGCCGTCACGGCCGGCGTGGGGCTCGCCGGCTTCGGCGTGACCGGCTTCGGCGTCACGGGTTTCGGCGTCGCCGTCGCGGCCGGTGGATCGATCCTCGGTGGCGAGGCGTCGCCGGGCGAGCCATCATCGGAGAACGACCAGCCATCGACACTGCCGACCGGCGGCGTCCGGGTCTTGCCACCCTCCTGACTGGAGCTCCAGCTGCCACCCCGAGCGGCGTGCCAGTAGGACCAGTA
>JANONZ010000299.1:0-3258 GCA_031421095.1 Thermomicrobiales bacterium | reverse complement strand
GGACATCCTCGCCGTGCCATTGGCCGCCCCGTGGGCGAAGCTCTCCGAGACGGTGGAGTTCGTCCGGCACGTTGCCGCCCGCAGCGTGTTCGCCATTCACGATTCAGGACTGAGTACACAGAGTCGCGCCATGTACTGGCGTACGATCGAGCGGCTCGGCGGCGATGCTACCTACGAGCCTCTCGCCGAGCTAGCCCGATTCGAGGTGTCACCGAGTGGTTACGTGACGGGCCGACTCCTGGACACCCATGTTGGACAAGGTTGAGGCGCCTGCAACAGTGATTGCTGCAATTGCTCCGGGAGAGTGCGGCCACGGCCTGAACCGCCCGATAGCGTCACGTTCGTCGGGGGACCGGAGGGCTACCGAATGAAGGGCTTCGAGGCGATCCCCGAGCTGCTGCGACGCCACGGCCTCGATACCGTCTTCGGCGTCCTGGGAAGCTCGAACGTGCAGTGGATCGGTGCGGGCGTCCAAGCCGGCGCGCTGCGCCTCGTCAAGACCCGACACGAAGAGACGGCGGTCAGCGCTGCCAGTGCGTTCAGCCGGGTCACGGGCCGCATCGGCGTCTGCAGCGCGACACGCGGGCCGGGTTTCGCGAACTCCATCAATCCGCTGATCTCGTCGGTCCACTATCACGCGCCGCTCTTGATGATCGTCGGCGAGTCCCCGGCTTCGCGCGACCGCACGTCGCAGAACATCGACCAGAAGACACTGACCGAGACGATCGGGGCAGGCTTCCACCACGTCGCAGACGGGTCGGAGCTCGCGTCGGCGTTGGCCTCCGCGTTGACGTCCATCCGCTGGAACGGTTGTCCGCAGGTCCTGAGCATCGGCGATGGCGTGCTCGAGGCCGAGATCATCCTCGGCCCCGACGCAGAGGCCGACGTCGAGCCTACTCGGCCCGGCGCGTCGGCGGCATCCGTGGCGGCCGCCGTCGACGCGCTCAAAGGGTCCGTCCGTCCTCTCATCCTCGCCGGACAGGGCGCGCTCCTCGCGGACTGCCGAGACGAGCTGGAGACGCTCGCGGCGCTCATCGGAGCTCGGGTCGGTTCGACGATCAACGTCAATCGCTTCTTCTCCGGCCACCCCCACGATGTCGGGCTTGTGGGCCAGTCGGCGCCGGCGCTGAGCAAGCGGGTCCAGCGCGAGACGGACGTCGTCCTGTCCGTCGGCGCGTCTCTCAACTCCTTCACGCTCGCGGAAGGGAAGCTCTTTGGATCGGCCACGATCATCCAGTGCGAGGTCGATCCATCGGTCGCCCGCAAGGCGTCGTCCGACCAGCTGTTCCTCGCGGGCGACTGCAAGGCAACAATCACAGCCATCATCGAGGAGTGGCGGAAGCGCGACCTGGGCAGTCGGCCGGTCAGCGGCGCCACGCCGACATTCGAGGATCTCGCGCGCGCGACGCTGGCGGCCGAGATCGGGACGGACCCGGCCAGGGGCCTCGATCTCCGTGTCGTGTACGACACCGTCTCGAAGAAGCTGCCGGCCGACCGGATCGTGGTCACCGACGCGGGCCGAACGCGTTCCACGATGGCGGCGCTCGTGGATACCCGGGACGCGCGGAGCTGGCTCGATTCGCGCGGCTACGGTTCGGTTGGGCTTGGCCTCGGCTGGGCGATCGGCGCGGCTGCAGCGGCTCCCGGTCGGCCCGTGGTCCTCTTCACGGGCGACTGCGGCTTCATGATGTCCTCCCACGATCTCGACGCCATGCGGCTCAACGGCCTCGACCTCGCGATCGTCATCAGGAACGACGAGCAGTACGGGGCCGAGCGGAAGTACCTGGATGCGGTGGGCCTCCCGCCAGACATCGCGCGACAGACCCTGCCCGACGTCCAACACCTGGCCCAGGCATTCGGCGGCCGGGCGGCTGTCGTGCGAAACGTTGCGGAGCTCGAAGCGCTCGACTTCGACAATGACGGACTCTTCATCGTCGACGCACGCCTCGACCCTGAGGTCGATTGGCGTCCGGCGCTCGATACACTTGGCTGACCGGGTCGCCAGCCTGATCCGGCGCGGTCGGCGGCGGGTGAGACCCGCCCGATGAACGTGTCACGCCTGTTCGTCGACATCGGTCCCCTGCGCCGCTCGCCAGAGTTGCGCTCGGTCGTCCTTGGCAGCGTCGTCTCCGGCGTCGGCAGCCAGATGGTCCTCGTGGCGCTGCCCTATCAGGTCTACGTGCTGACGGGCTCTCCGTTGATGACCGGCATGGTGGGCGCGGTCGAGCTCCTCCCCATCTTCGTGATGGCCCTCTACGGTGGCAGCCTCGTCGACCGCTACGACCGACGCATCGTCCTGCTCCTTGACCAGCTTGTCCTCATCGGCATTACGATCGCTCTCGCCCTGGTCAGCCTGTTGCCATCGCCGCCGGTCGGCCTACTCCTGCTCCTGGCGGGCGTCATGGCCGGGGCGAGCGTCCTCCAGCATATCGCGCGCGCCGCCATCATCCCGAACCTGGTCCCGCGGGAAGAGATGAAGGCCGCCATCGTGCTCCATTTCGTGCTGTTCCGTTTCGCGTTCATCGTGGGACCAGCGCTCGCCGGCGTGATGATCACGGCATTCGGCGTCGCGACGGTCTACGCGTTCGCCGGTGTCCTGTGCTCCGGGATCCTGATCGCCGTCGTGCGGCTCCGGCCGCAGCGGCCGGCGCCGACAGCGAATTCGACCGGGCGCCTCGTGGCCGAGGGCCTGCGCTTCGTCGCGGGCAACGACTGGCTGAAAGGTGTCATTGCGATCGACCTCATCGCGATGACGTTCGCGATGCCGCGAGCCCTGTTCCCGGTCCTCGCGGTCGACGTCTTCAATGCTGGGGCGTCGGGGACGGGCGTGCTGCATGCGTCCGTCGCCGTCGGGGCGGCCGTCACCGGCCTGACCGCGGGCTGGTTGGCCCATGTGTCCCGGCTTGGCCGAGTTCTGCTCGCGGCCATCCTGATCTGGGGCGTGGCAGTCGGCCTCGCGGGCTTCGCCGGGTCACTCTGGTTCGCTGCCCTGATGTTCGCCGTCGCGGGCGGGGCCGACAGCATCGGCGCCGCCTGTCGATCGGCGATCAGTCACACCGTCACCCCCGATGTCGTGCGCGGCCGCATGAGCTCGGTGTACACCCTGGGGCTCGCCGTCGGCCCGCGTGCGGGCGACATGGCGTCGGGCTCGATGGCCTCGCTCGTCGGAGCCCCCACGGCGGTGGCCGCGGGCGGGATTCTCAGCGCCGCAGGTGCGCTGCTGCTCGTGGCCAGGATCCCGGCGCTGGTCCGATACGA
>JANONZ010000298.1:0-2420 GCA_031421095.1 Thermomicrobiales bacterium | reverse complement strand
TCGCCCGGGACGCGGCCGCAACAGCCTCGGAAGCTTGGCCATGATCGGTCCGTCGGGCATGTTGTGGAGGCACTGGTCGATGATCCGCAGGCTCTGCCTGATCTCGTCCATGCGCAGCAGGTAGCGGGCCAGGCAGTCGCCCTCGGTCCGGGTCGGGATGTCGAACTCGAGCTCCGGGAAGACGCTGTAGGGATGGGCCCGGCGGATGTCGAACGGGACACCGGTCGCCCGCAGTTTCGGGCCGGTCATGACCATGCGCAGGGCCGTGGCGGTGTCGATCGTGCCCAGGCCGCGCATCCGGCGGACGAAGATCTCGTTCTCGTTGAGCAGGGCGTTACCGGAGTCGATCTGCTCGGTCGCCTTGCTCATCCAGTCCCCGAGGCGGCTCATGAAGTCGTGATTCAGGTCGCCGTTGACGCCGCCGATCCGGAAGTAGTTGAAGAGCATCCGCTGGCCGGTCAACGCGGCGAGCATGTCGACGATCTCGTCGCGCTCGATGAACGACCACAGGACCGGCGTCAGGCCACCCAGGTCCAGCGCCATCCAGCCCAGGAAGAGGGCGTGGCTGGCGATCCTGTTCAGCTCGGACGACAGGACCCGGATGTATTCGGCCCGCCGCGGCACCTGGACGTCCATGAGTTTCTCGAAGGCGAGGACCGGCGCCCACTCGTTGAACAGCGAGCTGACGTACTCGAGCGGGTCCGTGTAGCAGATCGCCTGGTGGTAGTCGGCGTTCTCGCACAGCTTCTCGACGCCACGGTGGAGGTAGCCCAGGACCGGATCGAGGTCGACGACCTTCTCGCCGTCGAGCTTCAGGACGACACGCAGCACACCGTGGGTCGACGGATGCTGGGGGCCCATGTTGATGAACATCTGGCCGTCGCCCAGGGTGTAGAACTCGGCTTCGCGCTCCGTGCGCGGCGGGTACGGCGGGACCGGCTCGAAGACGCCCAGCGCGCGATCGAGGGTGACGCGCGGGTCGTCGGTGGACTGGTGGGATTCGCTGACGGGCATGGGTCTCGCGGCTCCGGTCAGTCCGGCGCCCGGCGCACGAGCGCCGTCGCGGGAGCGTTGCTGGGGGAATGGGTCCGTTCCATGGGCCGGACGCCCCCACCCGGCGACCGAGCGGCGTCGTCGGCGAGATAGAAGTCCTTGCGCAGTGGGAAGCTCTGGTAGTCCGGAGGCATGTAGATGCGCCGAAGGTCGCGATTACCCTCGAACGTGATCCCGAACATGTCGTACGCCTCGCGCTCCATCCACTCCGCGCCCTTCCACAGGAACGTGGCGGAGGGGACCCGCGGATCCTCGCGTGAAAGGCCGTCCGCGGTGACGCGCAGCCAGTCCGGCGTCGTTTCGCTCCACAGGTGATAGACGACCTGCATGACGACGCCGGTGTCGACGCCCGCCAGGTCGCTCAGGAATTCGAACCGGAACTCCGGCTCGTCGTGGAGCGCGGTCAGGACGGGCACAACGTCACCCGGCGCGATCCGGATCTCCGTCTCGTCATGGCGTTGCCGGATGGGCCCGGTCAGCTGGTCGCCGAAGCGCTTCTCGAGGCGTGCCTTGAAGTGGCGGTCCACCCTCAGACGTCCTCGGGAACGGTCGGACCGATGGCCCGCTCCGGCCAGTGGCCGCGCCGATCCTTGATCAGCTGCTGGAGCTTCATCATCCCGTAGATGAGCCCTTCGGGCCGCGGCGGGCAACCCGGCACGTAGACATCGACGGGCATGACCCGATCGATCCCCTCGACCGTCGAGTAGCTCCGCTTGTAGCGGCCGCCGGAGCACGTGCAGTCACCCATCGCGACGCACCACTTGGGCTCCGGCATCTGCTCCCAGAGGCGCACCAGCGGACCGGCCATCTTGGTTGTCAGGGTGCCGGCGACGATGAGCACGTCCGCCTGGCGCGGGCTGGCGCGGAACGGGAACATCCCCCAGCGGTCCATGTCGTTCTTGGAAGTGGCGGCCGACATCATCTCGATGGCGCAACAGGCCAGGCCCGACAGCAGCGGCCACAGGCTGTTCATGCGGATGAGGTCCAGGACGTAGTCCGCCTTCGTCGGGATGACCTCCAGGGCACCGCCCCAGCGCGCGTCATCGCGGCGCCCGAGGCCGCTCTGCTCGAACTCGCGCAGGTGGGTGATGTCACTGTCGCGCCCACCGTCGTAGGCCTCGGGGTCCGCCGCCTGCCAGAGCGTGTTCGGCACGACGATCGGAGAGGTGACGGCATCGATCTGGCGGGTCTCGTCCGTCGGGCCGGTTCCCAGGCCTCCGGTACCAGGGATCAGCGCCATGACAGCGCCCCCTTTCGCCAGGCGTACGCCAGCCCAAGCAGGAGGATGGCCACGAAGATGAACATGGTGACGAGGCCGCTCAGCAGCAGGCTCTGGAAGGAGATGGCCCACAGATAGATGAAGATCA
>JANONZ010000297.1:0-3867 GCA_031421095.1 Thermomicrobiales bacterium | reverse complement strand
CTCCCCGGACGACTCGGCCCGGGCGGAGGTCTACCGGCGCGGCTCGCCGGTCTACCACGCGGAACGGATCGAGAGCCCGCTGCTCATCCTGCACGGGCGCAAGGACAAGCGGGTCGTCCCGCTCATGACGGAGCGGATGGTCGAGGCCCTGGAGATCGAGGGCAAGGTCCACGAGGTCCACTGGTACGACGACGAGGGCCACGGTTGGGAGCGTCGCGAGAACCGGCGGGACGCCTACAGCAGGATCCTGGCCTTCCTCAAGACCCACCTGCTGGACCAACCGCCGGACTAGCGTCCTCCGCCGTTCGGCGCCGCATGGCAAGGACGATGGTGACCGCCACGCCGACCCCGATCAGCACGTCGCCGATGCTGAACACGTTCGCGAACGGGAGCCAGGCCGGCAGGGCGAACAGGTCCGTCAGTGGGCGCAGGGCGGGATCGGTCGCGATGATGCTGTTCGTGTAGCCGGGCGGCAGCCCGCCGACAGATTCGAGTGCTGCCGAGTCGGCCGGCATGGAGCCGCCGTTGGCGACGATGGCGGCCAGATTACAACCGGCGCCGACGACGATGAGCCAGACGCCCGGTGTCGCCAGGTTGCGCAGGACGGCGATGAAGACGGCCGCGGTGGAGGCCACATAGATGGCCGGCCCGACGTCACCGACCGCGGGCCCGACTCGGTCTGAGAAGAGAACGATCTGGACGGCCAGGCCGAGCAGCATGATCGGCGCCCAGCGCAAACGGAGCTCTGACAGGCGGTCAAGCCGCCCGCCCCACACGAGGCCGATGAGGACGCCGATCGGGATGGCGTACAGGATGAACACGAGCCCCTCAGCCGGCTCCGGTCCCGCCGGAAAGGATCGCGGTCAGTTGGTCGAGGTGGTCGTCGAGGTGCCCGGCGACGAAGCGGGAGCCGAGGTCGCCGACCGTCATCTCGCCCAGGGTCGGGTGGAGTCCACGCCGCGCCCGGGTTGCCTCGTCGAGTTCCGCCCAGCGGTGACGCCAGCGCTCGATCCCGACCGCCACCCGAGCCTGGAGCTCGCGGATCGGGAGGGTTCGATCGCGTTCGATGATCGCCAGCCGGACATCGTTCGTGACGACCCGCCCGAACGGTTCCGGTCCCGCATTCATGTCGATGATCCGCTCTGCCTCGCCGAGCGAGTAGGCGAGCGTCTCCGCGAGGTGGGCGAGGAGCTCCCGAGGACCCCAGGCCGCTTCCGGCGCGTGATCGAACCGCTCAGCCAGCGGCCAGCTCCCATCGCGCAGTGTCGGAGCGAACGAGGCCAGCCGGTCGGCAGCGGCAGCCAGGCGCTGGTCCAGATCGTCCATGGGCGCCAGTGTGGCACGTGGGGCGTAGCATGGGAAGCCAGGCACGCTCCCTGCGACCAACCAGGCCGGTGCCGTGGGTCGCGCGGCTTCGGGATCATTCCCCCGAGATGACGCCTTTTCAGGTCGCGGTCTGCGCCAGCTCGTAGACTCGACGTCGGCCGGTGATGCCCTTCAGTTCGTGCTCGCCACGGTCCTCGAACGCGAGACTCGACCCCGCCAGCAGCTCATAGGTCGTGCCCGATACGTAGACCTGGCCGGCCCCGGCGAGCGCCATGACGCGCGACGCGACGTGGACGACCAGGCCGCGGACGTCCCCGGCAGCCAGTTCCACCTCCCCGGTGTGGATCCCCGCGCGCAGGCCGAGGCCGAGATCCCCGGCATGGAGGATGGCCGCCTGCGCAGACCGGACGGCCCGCTCCGTGCTGTCGAACAGGGCCAGGATCCCGTCGCCCGTCGTCTTGACGATGCGGCCCCGGTGCCGGTCGACCTCGAACTGGCAGCGTTCGTTGAGCGTCGAGATGACTTCTCGCCAGCGGGTGTCGCCCATCCGCTCGGCGGCCGCCGTCGAGTCGACGACGTCGGTGAACAGGATGGACGCGAGGATCCGATCGCCGGCATCGATCGCCCGGGCGAACGCCCGCATCCCGGCGAAGTCGTACGTTTCCCACGGGTCGTCGCCGATCACCCATCCATCGTGCCCGGCGGGGATCTCGAACACGGTCCCGGGCCCGACCTCGAACGTCGTCCCATCGTCCATCCGGATCCCGAGACGCCCGGACACGCACACCCCGAGGTGGTGGTACTGGCAAGAGCTCGTGCCCGCGATCGGCTTGACGTCCTCCGCCCAATGCCAGCCGGGCTCGAACAGCGTCCGACCGACGATCACGTCGTCCAGTTCATAGACCTCCACCCGACCATTCGGGAAGGTCCGGACCTCATCCGGCGATCCGATCGCCTTCGCCTGCAGCCTGGCCATCGTCGGATTGTCGCTCACCGGCATCGCGATGGCTAGCCCACGGATAGACTCGACACTGTGAAGATCGCCCACGTCCGCGAACGGCACGGACCCGCTGGCGCGCCCTGGCGGCTGGCGGCGGCCCTGGGCCCTGGCGATGCGCCGACACGTTGGGTCGATCTCGAGGTCGCAAGGCGTCGGGCGATCGCCGCTCGGCCGACGCTGGCGCACGATTCGGCGCTCCACCGACAGCCGGTCTCGTCGCTCGACGACCATCTGGCCCGCGGGCTGCGTATCGAGGCGCTGCGCGATCTCATCGAGGGATTCGTGCCGCGTGATGCTGACGACGACGCGATTCTGGCGGTCGGCGATCTCACGTTCGGACCGCCGATCCTTCGGCCGCCCTCGCTGCGTGATTTCTACTCGTTCGAGGGGCACGTCCGGACGATGTGGGAGCGTCGCGGCGGCGAGGTCCCGGAGGCCTGGTACCGCCTTCCCACCTTCTACTTCAGCAACGTCTCCGAGATCCGCGGGCCGGACGAGCCGGTCTGGTGCCCGGCCGGGTCGCATGAGCTGGACTACGAGCTGGAGGTGGCGGCCCTCGTCGACACGCCGGCGCGGGACCTTCGGGCGGACCGCGCCGAGGAGGCGATCGGCGGGTTCATGATCTTCAACGACTGGTCGGCCCGCGACCTTCAGCGCGAGGAGACCGCAATCGGTCTGGGCCCGGCGAAGGGCAAGGATTTCGCGAGCTCGTTCGGGCCGTACCTCGTCACCCCGGACGAACTCGCCGACGCGCGATCCGGGACTGGTTACGACCTGGCCATGACGGCCGAGGTCAACGGCACGGAAACCAGCCGCGGGCGCTGGTCCGACGTCCAGTTCTCGTTCGGGCAGATGCTCGCGCGCGCTTCGGCGGATGCCCATCTCCGGCCGGGCGACCTCATCGGCAGCGGCACCGTCGGCAGTGGGTGCCTGCTGGAGGTCCGCGACGCCACGCTGGGCCGCTACCTGAATCCAGCCGACGAGGTCGTCCTCCGCATCGAGCGACTCGGCGCGCTGCGAACCCGGATCGTCGCCCACCCCTGACCTCTGGAGCGGGATGACCCGGAGTCGCACGATCTCGATCGAACCGATGACCGCCGCCGATCGGCCGGCCGCCCCTTGCGATCGCCGTCGCGTCTTGCGTTTCTGCGCCAGGTCCATCCATGCGTGACGACGACCTGTCGAAGCTTGTCGCAGGCCCGACTGACCGTCAGGTGGCCGGCAGAATCTCGAATCCCTCGGCCCCGAAGTCCGCGTCAAGCGTCAGGACGCGGTGGATGCCACGCTCGCGCATGACGACGAAGGACACAGCATCCGCCAGGGAGTACGGCCGCCCGGGTCGTGCCGCAAGCAAGTCGATGGCGCTCGCAAGTCGTGCCGAACCCACGGATTCGACATCGATCCGGCCTGTCGTCGTCAGCCGGCGGACGATCTCCAGGGCGGCATCCGGGTACGACCGTCTGACCGCCAGGGCGTGAAGCTCCGCGACGATGAGTTCCGTCGTGACGATCGTCTCGCCGGCGCGCAGCGCATGCTCATAG
>JANONZ010000296.1:0-1931 GCA_031421095.1 Thermomicrobiales bacterium | reverse complement strand
ACGCCGACCGCCGCGCCGGCGACACCCGTCGCCTCGGGCGGTGCGAGCGCCGCGCCGCCGTCCGTGACGGCCTTCGACTGGAAGAAGTACAGCGGGACGGAGATCACGTTTCTCGCCAACCAGCATCCCTGGACGGACGGGATGACCCCACTCGTCGCCCAGTTCACCAGTGAGACCGGGATCAAGGTGAACGTCCAGCCGTTCTCTGAGGACCTCTACTTCGACAAGATGGAGCAGGCCGTTCGGGCGACCGAAGGCATCGCCGATGTCTACTTCCTGCCGATGGACTCGTCCGGCTACTCGCAGTTCACCGGCGGCTTCATCGAGCCGCTCACCCCGTACCTGAACGACCCGACGAAGACCTCGGCGGATTACAACCTGAAGGACTTCCCACAGGGCTTTCTCGACCCGGGGATGTACCCGCCCGGAGACGCGAGCGCGCAGCTCTACGGGATCCCGATCTCGTTCGAGACGTACATCCTGTTCTACAACAAGGACCTCGTCGCGAAGTACCTCGGGGGCACCCTCCCGACGACCTTCGACGAGCTCGCTGCGGCCGCCGCGAAGATCACCAAGGACGGCGCGAAGGACGGCGTCGTCGGTGCGGTCATGCGCGGGATCCGGTCCGACGCAATCATGGACACGCTGTCGGGCGTGGTTTTCGACGCCTACGGCGCGAAGGAGGCGCCGCCGCCTTACGGTTTGTGGTTCGACGGCGGCTGGGACAAGCCCCGGCTGACCGACCCGGGTGTCTGCGCCGGGCTCACGAACTACGCCAAGATGCTCGCCGCCGGTCCGGCGAACAAGTACGCGATCGACTGGAACGACGCCAACACGCTCTTCTCGCAGGGCAAGGCGGCCTTCTTCATCGACGCTAGCCTGTTCGGCCCGTCGTTCGAAGATCCGACCGCGTCACAGGTCGCCGGCAAGGTCGGCTACGCGCAGCTGCCGCCGGCCGCCGCCGGAGGCGCCTCGTACACCGGCCACTGGCTGTGGGGCCTGGGCATCCCGAAGAACGCCAAGCAGAAGGATGCCGCCTGGTACTTCGTCCAGTGGATGACGAACAAGACCAATACGGCCACGATCGGGGCCACGACCGGCGGCGCCCCACGCCTCTCCTCGTGGAGTGACCCGGCCTACACCGGGAAGTTCGTCCCGGAGTACGTCACGGCGGTGAACGGCGCGATGCAGACGTCGCGCACGACCGTCGTGTTCAAGGAGAACTGGAAGGATGGCGCCCTCGCCATCGTCGACGGCATGCTCCAGATCGCGAACGGAGCCGACCCGACGGCGAGCTGCGCCAAGGCGAACGACGCTTTCGGCAAAGCCGTCAAGTAGTCGTGCTCACGCGGACGTCAATGGCCAAGCCGTCCGACGTGCGCCATGATCGCCCTGCCTCCCTCACCGGGAGCGGGGCGATTCTCTGCCCAGGACCGGTGCGATGACCGCGCTCCCGTTCCGACGCGGCGGACGGCGGACCGACCGGGGCGGCCGGTTCCTCATCCCGCTCGTCATCGTGATGGGCCTGACTTCGCTCTACCCGATGTTCTACTCGATCTACATGAGCTTCTTCGACTGGAACTGGGGTGAGCGTTTCAACTTCATCGGGCTCGGCAACTACATCGAGTTGGCTGGAAGCGAACGCTTCCATATCGCCCTCGTCAACACATTCGTGTTCACGGTCGGCGCGGTCGGCGTGGAACTCGTCCTCGGGCTCGGGCTGGCGCTCGTCGTGAACCGGCTCGGCCGGGGTGCTGGCCCGATCCGGACGCTCCTCCTCGTCCCGCTCATGGTCTCGGGGATCATCGCGTCGGTGATCTGGAAGATCCTCCTCGATCCGACCTTGGGGATCGTCAACTACGGGCTGCACGCGCTCGGGTTCGCACCGGTCGGGTTCCTCGGTGATCCAGGCTTGGCGATGGCGTCGATCA
>JANONZ010000295.1:0-2963 GCA_031421095.1 Thermomicrobiales bacterium | reverse complement strand
CCGGCGCTCACGGTGCCGTCCCCCGAGAACTATCTCTTCTTTGTCGCGTGGGCCGTTCTCCTCGGCCTCGCGATCGCCTGGTGGCGTCTCCACCCGTGGCGCTCGTTCCTGGTCCCAATCGTTTCCGTACCGGTGGTGATGCTGGTGCTTGAGATCGGCAAACGGTTCCTGGGTTGGGGTCCGTGAGACGACCCGGACACCGCGGGAAGGTCGTGCCTGCGGCTTCTCGCGGCGATCGGGAGACCGTCAAGCAACTGGCAGCCTTCGACGCTGCGAACGGCTGGCCATTCGACTTCGCCTTGGTGCTCGTGGTCTACGGCTCGCTGCGTCTCATCGGGCTTCTCTTCTCGCCCCTTCGCGCCATCGCCCGGATGGCAACTGCCCGATCGGGCAACCGGGGACGCTCCAGCGCCGTGCGGCGCAGATCCCGGGTCGGCGACCGAGATGACGATGGACAACGACACCAGCACCGAACGGCAAGTCGGTAAAAGCGCCCACCCCTGTTTTATCTGCGTGGGAATCGCATGGCGTTGGAGGGGCGGGCCGTGCGCACGCGCGCGACAGCGAGGACGTTAGAAGTCCGCGACAGCCGGATGATCGGCTGCAAGGGCGGCGACCAGCTGGACGGTGGCCTGTTCGTCGCGAATTCGGCGAGCGCGCTGCTGGCCGGCCTTGATCCGCTCGGAGGTTTCGAGCCGATAGCAGGTTGGACAGCCGCTCTTCGACAGCGTCCGCGCGTACACGACCGCCTGCCACTCGTGCCCGTTCTCACACAGCCAGGTGATCTCGCGGCCGGAGGCTCGGGTCACCTGGTCGGGGCGTAGCGCGTTCTTCGTCGGATGCCATTCCCGGGCGAGCCACGGGAAGTAGGCGGCCAATGACTCGGCTGGATGGACCCGGATGCCCATGTGGTACGGACACAACGATGGCTTGGTCGTCCGGTCCGCCACCCTGGTCTCCCAGACGTGATCGGGGTTGAGGCAGCAGCGCCAGGCGATCCGCCCTCGACCGCCCGCTGCAACCGTGCGGGGGTCGAGATCGCCGTTGACGTCCCAGTCCCATTCGGCGACGAGATCCGGGAAGTCGGCGACGACCTTGCCGCTGACCGAGCTCCCGCTCCGGTCGCCTGGTCGCTTCGGCCGGCCGCGCGGCGGGACGGCGATGCCGGATCGAGTGCGCAGGTCATTCTCGGCGGCATAGATCGCGGCCAGACGGCCGCGCAGCCGGCGCAGGTGGTCGTCTTCGACCCGCCGCCGCGTGCCCTCCTCCGACTCGCGCACGAGACGCGGCAACGAGGCCTCGGCGCGGTCGTGCCAGGTCCGCCACCAGCTCATCTGGCGCGCCCGGCCCGCGACGAGTTCGACCGGCAACTCGTTCTCGGCGGGCAGATGCGAATGTTGACCGGTGGCTTCGAAGCGGGCCCGGATCAGCCCCGCATAGCGGGCCTCATGGGCCTGGCCGCGGCCGCGCAGGGTCATCAGACCGAGGACGAGGTTGAGCCGGCGGACGTTCTGCCAGCGGCCTGCCCGCCGCCGCAGCGGGGCCAGCCACTCGCCGAGCTTGCCCTCGAGGCTGCCGGTCGAGCGCGGCAGCCGGTCATGGCTGCTGGCGATCCGCCACTGCCGCTCGATCAGCAGCTCGTTGGTCGCGATCCATGAGCGCAGCCCGAGACACTCGGGTGGCACGTGCTCTTCGACCAGGGCCTTGAGCCGGGTCCATTCGGCGGGACCGTGCTGGGCCACCGCGATGGCGGTGAAGAGCGGGTGCTCGCCGTAGCGTCTGGTCGTCTGGCGGGTCGGCGACCAGGAGATCGGGCGGGCGAGCTCGATCGGTTCATCGAGCTCGATGCGCTCGGGGATCCCATCGGCCAGCGCGCGCCGGCGCATGAGCTCGGCGAGGTGATGGCGCGAGTGGTACAGGATGGCCGCCGGCCAGGTCTCCCGGACGGCCCGTGCGATCGCCGGATCGAGGTCGGCCACGACCCACTCGGGGGCGCCGCCGAGGCGCCCGAAGAAGGCCTTCCAGCTGTCGATGTCCTTGCCGCCATGGGCCTCGATCAGGCACGGCACGACGACGGATCCGGTCGGATCGAGGGCGGCGAGAATCGTGCCGGCCTTGAGGTTGCCGACCCGCCGCAGCGGTTCGCCGCGGGGTGGCCCGCCATCCACGACGTCGGTGGCGACCGTGCGGTAACCGCGCGTCATCAGCGTCGTCGAGTCGACGACGATCACCGCTGGCCAGGTCCGCGGATGGAGCGGCGCGATCACAGCTGGGGCGAAGGCGTCGAGGTAATTGACCGCGAGGTTGGCCTGGCGGCTCGTCTCGTCGGGCCAATCGGGCCCGCCGGCTGTCTCGTCCCGGCCCGCCCGCCCGACCCGGAAGATCGAGCGCCGGAGCTCCGCGCTGGCATCGCGCAGGCTCATGCCCTCGCCGATGCGCAGGAAGAGCCGGGCGATCTCGACGTGGCCGAAGACGAAGTCGCGCCCGGTGCGCACCCCCTCGTGGCGCTCGTAGGCGTGCTCGCAGCGCGGGCAGGTCGCGCCCGAGTCGGGATGCTGCTCGGTCGGTTGGCGGACCGGGATCGGCAGCGAGAAGACGTGGCCGCGCGACTGGGGCTCGGTCACGCAGCGATAGCGCGGCCGGCGGTGTGCCTCGCTCCAGGCGTTGTGGACGTAGCCGTCCAGCCGAACTCGGCTGCCGGGATGACGCGGGCAGGCCGGGCGAACCGGAGCGCGAGCGAGCTGGACGACGTCCATGGCGGCATCGTTGCCGCCCCGCGTGACAGCTCACGTGGCGCGTTAGCTTCCCACGCAGATAAAACAGGGTTGGCGCGCCCGACAGGATTCGGACCTGCGACCTTCGGCTTCGGAGGCCGACGCTCTATCCACTGAGCTACAGGCGCGCGATGGTTCTGGCCCTCGATAGAGCGCAGAACCAGAAGCCGACGCTCTATCCGAACGTGG
>JANONZ010000294.1:0-4134 GCA_031421095.1 Thermomicrobiales bacterium | reverse complement strand
GGTGAGGGTTCAGCCGACGACCCGATCTGGCGGATCACGACCGACGTCATCGCGGGCACGACGACCGTGACCATCCACGACGGCGGCGAGGACATCCTCGAAGACGGGCGCCGCCTGTACGCCGCCGAGACGATCGAGCTCACAGCGAGCGACACTGATCCGGCCAGGGCGACCCTTGACGCTGACGTCGTCTACCGCTGGCGGGAGCACGCATTCGAGACGGAGATCCGCGCCCGCTCCACCCAGACAAGCGATGTCGACGCCTTCCGGCTGACCGTCGACCTCGCCGTGGATGTCGATGGGGAGCCGTTCTTCCGGCGCGCCTGGTCGGAGACGATCCCGCGCCGCCTCGTCTGACAGGGCTGTGGGCGTACCGGTCTGACGGCAGAACCTATGCTGGGTCGGCGGCGACCTCGCCGGCCAGCTCCCCAAGGATCCGGCGCGCGTCCGCCGATCCGTAGCCCAGAAACGGATCAACGTCCAGCCTGCGCTCTGCGACGCGCCCGGCGCGCCGGGTGTAGAGGACCGGATAGATCGCGCCGGAGCCGTCGGACTCGAGCGTCGCGGCGATGGCGTTCGGCCCACCTGCATCCAGGAACTCCGCAAGCGGCCGGGTCCCGTCGTCGCGGAACCCGCTGTCAGGATCGGTCGTGAGGACCCGGGCGAGGTAGCCGCGCTGATGGAAGAGGTCGGCTGCCTCGTCGAGCTCGGTCGCGAGGAACGATACGGCGCCATCGAGTGAGAGGTGCAGCCGCTCGGGCTGCAAGCCGACCCGGGTTCGGGCGATATGCACGGCCAGGACCCGGGCGTTGTACCGGGCGCCGTCAACGGCCCCGGAGTTGGCGGGGATGCCGTGCTTCTGGAGTCCCTTCGCGCCCTGCCCGATGGTCCCGGCGAAGAAGACACCGGGCAGGCTGGCGCTTTCCCACCATGGGGTCTGCACCGGCAGGCGACTGGCCCCAAAGGTCGCCACGCCGAGGGCCGCCAGATCAACCAGAGGACAGACGAATCCGGTCGCGGAGATGACCTCATCGACCGCGACCGCCAGATCGGCCCCGCCATCGGTCCGCCGCAAGTGGACGGTCAGGGTGCCACCGGGGGCCCGTTCGATCCGGTCGAGAGCCGCATCGAGGACGCTGACACCGCCGCCCAGGACATGGTCCTCGAACGGCTGGACGTATCGAGCCCGGACACCGACGAGCGACTTCGTGTCGACCGACAGGCGCGCCTTGGACGGTGACGCGAGTACAAGCTGGCGCGCCCACGGCAGGAGCCCGTTCGCGAGCTCGAAGCCCGAGTTCTGTTTGCCGATGATGAACACTCGTCGATCGGCATAGGACTCGACGGGCCGGACGTCCGCGTAATGGTGAGCGTGCTCGAGCCCGTCGCCACGCGGCGTGAACGGCTCGGCCACGCCGACGGCCACGACCAAGGTCCGACAGCGGTACTCCCCGTCGGTCGTCTCGAGGACGAAGCGCCCGCCCTCGGCGCCGGCCTCGTGGCGGGTGGCCGTCCAGCGACAGCCGTAACGGACGCGGATCGCCGCTCGGTCGGCGAAGGCGACGAGGTTCGCCTCCATCTCCGGTCGCGACGGGAAATACGAGGTCCCATCCATGAACTCCGGCTGGATCGCCCGCGTGTCCGGCTCCTCGCCGAGCAGGCTGTTCCAGTCGTAGCGCTCATACGCCCGACTACCGCGGGCGACCGGCGCATACGGCTTGGTCCACGACAGGAGGCGTTGGAAGAACGGCCAGCGGCGGAACATCCCGCCAGGTGCCGGATCTGCCGACACGACGGCGTGATCCACGCCGGCGCGGCGGAGCGAGTACGAGACCTGGAGCGCACCCGGGCCGCTGCCGACCACGAGGACCGGGTACTCGCCGGGTGGGAACGGCCGGTTCAGCTCCGCCATCGGTTCGCGGCTCGGAGACGACGAGCCTGTGCCTGCAGCATCCGGTACATGACCCGCGGGTGCTCGATGAGGAACGACTCGACCCGCGGACCGGCGAGCACGAGGCAGCGCAGCGGCCGGACGGCGACGACGTCGGCGATCGGCGACTCTCCGAGGATGATCGACACCTCGCCGAAAAACTCGCCGCGGGCGAGCCGGGCACGCTCACTCCCATCGACGATGACGGCCGCCTCGCCATCGAGGATGACGTGGAACCCGGATCCGGTCAGACCCTGCCGCAGGACACGTTCTCCCTCGCCGAAGACGACCTCTTCAAAGATGTGGGCGATCCCCTCGAGCTGAGCCTGATCCAGGTCGGCGAACAGCGCGAAGGACGCGATCGCATCGACCAGTTCATCGTGTCCTGCCATGGTCGGCATGGTGCCAGAGTCGGACGTCGAGGGAAAGGCCTCAGATGTAGTTGACGGCCAACCGTCGCGCGGCGCAGCATGGCCGCCTGACTGATACTGGAGGATCCATGACCCAGACCCTCGACGACAGGACCCGACTGCTGATGGGAACTCGCCTGTTCGCCGACGTCGACGCCGACGGACTCGCCCGGATCGCCGCCAGAATCACGGAGATCGAGGTCCCAGCGGAGCGAGTCATCGCCCGCCAGGGTGAGATCGGGACCGGCTTCTACGTCATCGTCGCGGGATCCGCCCGGGTCGTGCGCGATGGTGCGACGATCGCCCATCTCGGGCCGGGCGACTTCTTCGGAGAGCTGTCCGTCCTCGACGGCCGGCCCCGCGTCGCCCAGGTCGTGAGTGACGAACCCACGACCTGCCTCGCCCTCGCCTCATGGGACTTCGAGGCCGTGGTCGTCGAGCAGCCGACCGTCGCCCTCGCGATCCTGCGCGGGCTTGCGGACCGACTTCGGGACGTGACCGAAGGCTCGAACCACTGAGCGCCGGCGAATCGGACCGGACGATGCCGCCGTACGTCGGCAAGACCGGGACCGTCACCTTCCTGTTCACCGACATCGAGGGCTCGACGCGCCTGGAGCAGCGCGTTGGCACGCCGCGCTATGCCGCTCTCCGCGAGCGGCACCGGACGATCCTCCGGGAGATCTGGACAGCCCACGGCGGAGACGAGCAGGGCACAGAAGGCGACTCCTTCTTTGTCGTCTTCGGGAGCGCGAAGTCGGCGGTCGCAGCGGCCGTCGCGGGGCAGCGCGCCCTGGTCGCGGAACCGTGGCCCGACGACAGCGAGATCCGGGTCCGCATGGGCCTTCACACCGGCGAAGCGCAGACCGCCGGCGGGAGCCTCGTCGGCCTCGACATCAACCAGGCCGCCCGGATCGCCGCGGTCGCCCATGGCTGCCAGATCCTGGCGTCGGAGGCGACTCGGATCCTGGTGGCCGGCGACCTGTCGGGCGACGTCCACCTGCGCGACCTCGGGGCATTCCGGCTCAAGGATCTCCTCGCCCCGGAGCACCTCACCGCCGTCCTTGGCGACGGTCTGCCGTCGGAATTCCCGCCGCTACGGACCCCGGACGCCCACCCGAACAACCTGCCGACCCAGCTTACGACGTTCGTCGGGCGCGACGCGGAGCTGGCCGAGGCGGCGGGCCTGCTGGCCGGCACACGCTTGCTGACCCTGACCGGACCCGGCGGCACCGGCAAGACACGCCTGTCGCTGCAGCTGGCCGCACGCGTCTCCGACGACTTCCCCGACGGCGTCTTCTTCGTCCCCCTGGAGCCGATCCGCGACCCGATGCTCGTGGTGCCACGGATCGCGACGGCCGTGGGCATCGCGGAGGGCAGCGCCCGTCCCATCGGGGAGTCGCTTGCGGAGTGGCTGCGTGACAAACGCCTGCTGTTCGTCCTCGACAACTTCGAGCAGGTCGTGGCCGCAGCGCCCGTCGTGGCCGATCTCCTGCGCGCGGCCCCGGACATCAAGGCCGTCGTCACGAGCCGGGCCGCCCTCCATGTCTCGGGCGAGCAGGAATACCCGGTCGCGGGCCTGTCGACCCCGCCGGACCCCAGTCGGCTCTCCGGCCTGGAGCGGATGAACCTGCCCGGCGGTCCGCACGTCGTCGATCTTGTCGCGCTCGGTCAGTACGCCGCCGTCCGGCTCTTCATACAGCGGGCGGTCGCCGTGAAGCCTGGCTTCGCCGTGACCAACGAGAACGCGCCCGCGGTCGCGGCGATCAGCGCACGGCTCCACGGCATGCCCCTGGC
>JANONZ010000293.1:0-2274 GCA_031421095.1 Thermomicrobiales bacterium | reverse complement strand
CCAACTGGTCGAGGATGCCCTGGATGGACGGGAACAGGAACAACAACGCGCCGATCCCGAGCCAGATCATCGCCGGGAACGACCGGTCGCCACGGGTGACCGGCGGCCAGATCACGCCGGCCAGGGCGATCCCGATGGGTGCCATGGCCAGGATCCCGACGATCACGTCGAACGGACCGCCCGGCCGATAGGCGAGCAGGATCAGGCCGGCCGCCACCGCCCAGCACGCGACGAGGGCGCTGCCGATGAGTCGGAGTTCGAACCTGCGGACCCGCATGGGAGTGAGTCTACCGACCCGCGGCCGAGACTCGACGTCGGCGGCTCGCCGCAAGTACCGGGGTGACGATGACCGCCGGGTCATCGCGCCCACTCGGGAGCGGCGCCAACATGCCCGTACCGTACCGAACCGGACCGACCGGCGGCGGCGACGATGGAGAGCCCCGACAGGCCCACGGACCACCGAATCCACCTGACCCTGGTGACGAACCTCCTCCCGTCACCACGGTCGCCGTCGAAGCGGCGCCGGGTCTCCTCTCGGCGTCGCTTCGGCTTGTCCGGACCGTCGCGCTCGGCGGCGTTCTCCACAGGAACGGTATCAAGATGAACGCCTCGTGGACCCGCGCCCAGACTGCGATTCCGCCCCGAATCAGGTGCGATCCATGCACATTCACTCGAAACTCGTTCCGTGGGGGAACGGAGCTCTGTCCATGGCCCGGTTCGTCAGGCGCCGCCCCGCCCCGCCCCCGCCCCGCGCCGCCCCCGCCCCGCGTCAGCCGTCTGCGCAGGGAATTCCCAGTGGGCAGGTAGGACAATCGCGGACGCCGCCTGTACACTCTCGCGCGTCCCTGCCCAGCCTGAGGAGATCTCGTGCGCACATCCAATTCCCTGGCACTCGCTCTCATCGCGGTCCTTGCCGCGGCCTGCACGAGTGCCGGCGCTTCCTCTCCACCGGTTGCCTCCGCGCCGCCGGCCGCGCCTTCCGCGGCGGTCTCCACGCAGCCGTCCGTCGCCCCGTCGCCGTCGCCCGATGCCTGCGCCATCGAAAGCCTCGCTGTCGTCGCCGCTGGCAAGCTGACCATCGGCACGGACAACCCGGCCTACCCGCCGTACTTTGCGGAGAACGCGAGTGGCGCCAAGACCGCGCCCTGGGAGCTCGGCGATCCGACCAACGGCCAGGGCTTTGAGAGCGCGATGGGCTACGCCATCGCCGAACGGCTGGGCTTTGCCAAGGCGGACGTCACGTGGATCGCGGTCCCGTTCGCCAACGCCTTCGCGCCCGGACCCAAGACCTTCGACTTTGACCTGAACCAGGTCTCCTACAAGGTCGAGCGGACGAAGACCGCGGACCTGTCCGTCGGGTACTACTTCGGCAACCAGTCGCTGGTCGTCCTGAAGACCAGCCCGCTCGCCAAGGCGACCTCGGTCGCTCAGCTCAAGGACTACGTCTACGGCGCGCAGGTGGGCACCACGAGCTACGACGCGATCGCGGCGATCATCGCGCCGACCAAGGAGACGCGCGTCTACGACACGAATGACGCGGCCGTCGAGGCCCTCAAGAACGGCACCATCGACGGCATCGTCGTCGATCTGCCGACGGCGGACTTCATCATCAACGTCCAGATCGAGAACGCGACCATCGTCGGCCAGTTCAAGGGCGGCACGCAGGAGTACTTCAGCGCGGTCCTGACCAAGGACAGCCCGCTGACCGATTGCGTGGACCTCGCCCTCAAGTCGCTGACTGACGACGGCACGCTCGGCAAGCTGGCCAGCACCTGGCTCCCGTTCCAGGACAGCGTCCCGGTCATCAAGCCGTAGGCAAGGCCGGATCCGGCAGGGCCCGGAGCTCATGACGCCGGTGGGCCGCATCCGGTCCCGCGGGCCGGATCGTCGGGCCGTCCGCTCCAGCGCGATCGCGCTCGTCAGCACGGTCGCCGTCTTCGGCTTGCTGGGCTACGTCATCGTCAACTCGCCCGGCTGGCCGAAGGTTCAGGCATCGTTCCTCGACCGAGATCTCTTTGTCGAGTCGCTCCCGAAGCTGGTGGCGGCATTCGCGATCAACGTCCAGATGTTCATGATCGCGGAGGTCCTGGTCCTCGGCCTGGGCCTGGTCATCGCGCTCGTGCGCAACCTGCCCGGCCCGGTCTTCTTCCCGCTGCGGGTCATCGCCACGGTTTACGCAGACGTCTTCCGGGCCATCCCCGGTGTCCTTGTCATCTTCGTGCTCGGCTTCGGGATCCCGGCGCTCGGCATCGTGGACCCGAAGACCAGCCCGCT
>JANONZ010000292.1:0-1530 GCA_031421095.1 Thermomicrobiales bacterium | reverse complement strand
GAGTCGGAGGACCTCGTTCTGCATGTCCCGGCGGATGAGCGGGTCCAGCGCGCTGAACGGCTCGTCGAAGAACATGACTTCGGGGTCCATCGCCAGAGCGCGCGCGAGGCCGACTCGCTGCTGCATCCCGCCGGACAGCTCATCCGGGTAGCTGTTGGCGTGGCCCTTCAGCCCGACGAGGTCGATCATCGCCTGTGCCCTGGCGTGCCGCGACGCCTTGTCCTCGCCCCGGATCTCCAGTGGGTAGGCGATGTTGTCGATGACCCGTCGATGCGGGAGCAGGCCGAAGTGCTGGAAGACCATGGAGAACCGTCGCCGGCGCAGCTCGCGCAGCCGGGCCGCGTCGGCCTTCCGGATGTCCTCACCGTCGAACAGGACCTCACCGGCCGTCGGTTCGATGAGGCGGGTCATGCACCGGACGAGCGTGGACTTGCCGCTCCCCGACAGGCCCATGACGACGAACACTTCGCCGGGGCGAACATCGAACGAGACGTCACGGATCGCGATCATGGATCCGGTCCTGGCCCGTAGTTCGTCCTTCGGCAGGTCCGCATCCGGGGTGCCGATCACCTTGTGCTCGGCCGGGCCGAAGACCTTCCACAGGTTCTTGACCGCGATGGTCGGCGTCCCGGTCCCGGTCCCGTTACCGTCTCTCATCCAGGCGACGTCCCTCGTGTCACGACTTGGGTGCATCGGTTCGGGGCATGGTACCCGCCCGGACCGGCCGTGGGAACCCGCCCTCAGCCTCCGAACCAGCCGGTCGGGCCGGGCGAGGTGTTCTCCCAGATGTGCTTCGCCTCGCGGTATTCGTCGAGGCCCGTCGGACCCAGCTCGCGCCCGATGCCGGATTGCTTGAAGCCGCCCCACTCGGCCTGCGGCAGGTACGTGTTGTAGTCGTTGATCCAGACCGTTCCGTGGCGGAGTCGCGCGGCGACCCGCTGGGCACGCCCGGCGTCGGCGGTCCAAACGGCACCGGCCAGGCCATAGGTCGTGTCGTTGCCAAGCGCGATCGCTTCTTCTTCGGTCGCAAAGCGCTCGATCGTCAGGACCGGCCCGAAGACCTCTTCGCGGACGATGCGCATCGTGGGGCGGACGTCGGCGAAGACCGTCGGGCGGTAGAAGAATCCGGCCTGGAGCTCCGGTTCCTCCGGTCGGCGGCCGCCGGCGACCAGGCGCGCACCCTGCGCGATGGCGCTCGCGACGAAGCCCTCGACCTTGGCCCGGTGCTCGGCCGAGATGAGCGCTCCGGCCTCCGTCGCCGGGTCCGTGCCCACGCCCAGCCGGATCAGGTCGGCCCGCCGCACGACTTCTGCGACGAACCGGTCGTAGATGGTGTCCTGCACGATGGCCCGGCAGCCGGCGGAGCAGACCTGCCCGGAATGGGTGAACGCCGCGGTCAGCGTGTTGTCCACGGCCGTCTCGAAGTCGGCGTCGTCAAAGACGATGTTCGGGCTCTTGCCGCCCATCTCGAGGGCGACCTTCTTGAGGTTGACCGCCGCACCGTGGAGGAGCGCCCGGCCCGCCTCCAGG
>JANONZ010000291.1:0-1551 GCA_031421095.1 Thermomicrobiales bacterium | reverse complement strand
GCGACCGCCGATGAACCTGATCTGGCGGCGATCGTCAGCGGCCTCGCCCGCGTAGCCTTCGGCCAGGATCGGCTCCAGGACAGCCTCGTCCTCGTCGACCGGGCGCTCCCCATCGCCGAGCGACACGAGCTCTATGAGCTGCTCACCGAGTGCCTGGTGACGAAGGGCTCTCTCCTGAGCAAGATGGGCCGACCGATCGAGGGGCTGGCACTCGTCGAGGCCGCCCGCCGCCTCGCGGTCGACTACGGCTTCCAGGCCTGGGAAGCGCGTGCGCTCGTTTCGCTCAGCCTGGACCTGGCCATCCGCGATCCGCGGGCGGCGCTCCACCTGGAACGCGAGGCCATCGCGCTCGCCAGGCGCATCGGGCGGCGCGACATGGAGCTGCTGCTCATCGGCAACGCCGGCGAGGATTCGATCCGGACGGGAGACTGGGACTTCCAGGCGACCGAATTCGCCGGCCTCGATGAGCTCGAGATCGAACCGGAGATCCGCATGCCGATGGAGAACGCGTCGTTCATCATCGGGTTGCTGCGCGGGACGGCGTCCGAGGCGGACACGGAGGCGCGACGAGCGGCGGGCATCCACTTCGATAGTGTCGATCTGGCGAGCAGCGGCCACGACGCCGCCGGGTGGGCCGCGTTCGCCGACGGGCGGTTCGAGGACGCCGCCGCGAGCTGGCTGCACATCGCCGCGACCAGCGCGCTCAACGCGCCATATTGCCTCCCACGCGCCGCGCACGCCGCGCTGTTGGCCGGGAACGTCAAAACGGCGAACCTCGCGCTCGAACGACTTGTCGCGACAGGCGCGCACGGCCGGGCCCTCGATATCGATCGCCAGTCGATCCGGGCCGGCATCGCCGCGCTGGAGGGCCGCAGCGCCGAGGCGATCACGGGTTATGTGACGGTGATCGCGGGTTGGCGCGAGCTCGGCCTGCCATGGGACGAGGCGCTTACGGAGGTCGTCGCGGGCCGCGTTCTCGGGACAGACCACCCCGAGATCGCAGCCGCCACGGATGCGGCTCGCGCCATCCTGTCGTCACTGGGGGCGGTCCGGATGCTGGCCATCCTCGATGCCGCGATCGCTGCTGGCCCTGGGGCCGAGGCCGGCACCCGATCCGGGCAAGGTGCGGCGGCCCCGCCGGAGACGGCAGCAGCCGGCTGACTGGGTCGTCCGCCCAGCGGCGCACCCCTAGCCCTCGGTCAGTCGCTCCAGCGCTTCCGCCAGCTCCGTCGCATCCGCGGCGATGGCGGTCGGGCGCCGCTCCACGGGGAGTGCCTCCACCTCGTTTCGGGTCGTCACCCCGGTCAACATGAAGACGCATCGGGCGCCCACGGCATGGGCGGCCGCGAGGTCCGTGTCGATCCCGTCGCCGATCATGATCGCTTCGGATGGCTCGCGGCCGACCGCGTGGGCGGCGGCCTCCAGCAGGTACCGTGCGGGCTTGCCGATGGAGACGGGGACGACGCCCGTGGCCACCTCCAGGGCGATGACAAGGGATCCGGCACCCGGTCGCAGGCCGCGCTCGGTCGGGTAGACGGGATCGCGGTTGGT
>JANONZ010000290.1:0-12045 GCA_031421095.1 Thermomicrobiales bacterium | reverse complement strand
GTCTCCATCTCCTGCCACAGGCGCTGGAGTGGCATCGCCACGCGGACCATCTCGCGCTGAGCCTCGACGTAGCGCCCGGCTTCAAGCATCTGCCAGAGCCCGATCGCCCACTGCGGCCAGTAGTTCGCGACGAAGCTCTCGAAGGAGCGTGCGCCCAGCATGTGGCTGGTGGGGAAGCGGAGCGAATTGTCGATGATCGAGAAGCGCTCGGAGAACGTCGACACCATCTCCTCGAACTCCATCCAGCCATTGTCCGGAGCCGCCCACTTCAGGCCGATCACGCTCGGGATGTCGGCCAGACGCCGGACCAGCTCGCTGGAGACACCGTAGCTCGTCCAGTACGTGTTGTAGATGATCAGACCGACCTCCGGCGCAGCCTTTGCCGCCGCCTGGACGTACTCGTAAAAGTCGCTCTCACTGTGGGCGAAGTAGTAAGGCGGGGAGACCTGCAGGAACTCCGCGCCGATGCTCGCCGACGCCTGGGCCAGTCGAACCAGCTCGAGCGTGCTCGTCGTCTGGCCGCCCATCGCCACGGGTACGCGGCCGGCCGCCTCCTCCACGACCAGCCTCGCCACCGACACACGCTCGTCGAAGGTCATCGTCGGAAAGTCGCCCGCGGCTCCGCCCGCGAGCAGGACCGCGTTGCCCGTGGTGCACCCACCGTCGATCAGGAACTGGACGTGCCGGCGGATCGCCCCGAGGTTGAGCGAGAAGGCCGGGTCGTCGTTGAACATCGTCGGGATGCTGACGTACAGACCGGAAAGGCGGCTTCGCGACGCGGCGGGAGATCTCATCGACGTGTACCTTTCGGCATGGCCGTATGCGAGGTCGCTGGATGCGGTCAACCCCCGACGGTCCGGAGCCCCGGGACCGAACAGCGCAAGTAGATACCGGGGAGTCGCAACGCGTCAAGGGAAGTTTTGTATCGTTGGTGCATGGACGTCATGGCTGCCGAAACGAAGCGAACCGGGATGCGCGACCTGATCGTCCGGTACTTCGAGGCCTGCAACCAGGGCGACAGCGACGCCATCGCGGCGTGCCTCACGCCGGAGGCCGTCCACTACTTCCCGCCCGGGATGTATGGCGGCGCATTCCGCGGCGCCCGCGCGATCGGCGATCGGTGGGTCAAGGCGTACCAGGAGCTTGGGTCCCGGTGGGCGCTGGAGCGGGTGGCCGTCGACGCCGAGATGAACACGGCCGTCGCGGAGTGGTCGCACTACAAGACGAAGCAGGGCACGGTCCTCCGCGGCGACGAGTGGTATGAGTTCGACGATGACTCCGGCCTGATCAGCGAGATCCGGGCCTACTACGCATCGCCGCAAGCCGCTGACCTCCAGCGTCTCGAACTCGCGGAGTTTGACTACGCGGGACGCGGCTACTCCCACCGACCGCCGGAGTGAGACCGCGTAAGCCTCGTTCGCACGCATATACTCCCGGCCCGATGACGCCATCGCAGCATGGGTAGGAGTCTCACCGTGGATCCAGTCGAAGCCCGCGATCGTCTGCAGGGCTGTTATGTGACGATCCCGACGATGTTCCGCGATGACGCGGACCTATCGGTTGACCACGACGCGATCCGGCGCCACGTGCGCTTCCTGGTCGATGGCGGCTTGACGACCGGCAACGCGGTCCTCCTCGCTGGCGGGGCCGCGGGCGACTTCTCGACGATGACGGTCGACGAGCGCGTCGCTGTCTGGCAGACCGCTATCGACGCGGCGGCGGGCCAGGTGCCGATCGCCGTGGGCGGACAGACAACGAGCACGCTGGAGCTCAAGCGCCTGATCCGGGCAGCGCATGACGTCGGCGCCGACTATGTCCAGGTCTCGCCGCCCTTCTATCACTCGCACACCGAGGGTGACTTCCTGGACCACGTCCTGGCGGGCGCGGCGGCGGCTGATATCGGGCTCATCGTCTACAACACCTACTGGACGAGCCTTGGCCTCTCCAGTGCGCTGGTGGATAAGCTCGTCGAAGTCCCGAACGTCGTCAGCCTCAAGTGGTCCACGCCGGACAACGCGATGATGACCTTCGAGGGCATCGTCTCGCGCTTCTCGAAGCGCTTCTCGATCATCGACAACCAGATGCGCTACGTGATGAGCCACACGCTCGGTGCGCGCTCGATCGAGATCCACCAGGCCAACTACTGGCCACAATTCGCCGTGGGGCTGTGGCAGACGCTGGAGCGCCGCGAGTACGCGCAGGCCCAGCACGACATGATCGAGGTCTGCATGCCCTTCATGGAACTCTGGCTGGAGATCGAGGCCTACACCGGCGGCGACGGCTACCTCGACAAGCTGTGCATGGAGCTGGTGGGGCTGCCGTCGAGCCGAAACCGCCCGCCGACCCGCGACGTCCGCGATCGCTATCGCGAGCAGACGCGCCAGATGCTGATCGCGTCGGGCGTGCCGAATGTCGCCAGCGCGCACGCGGCCGCAACCCGCTGAGGGGCCGGCAGCTATCATCGCAGGAGGGGCTCTTCGTGGGTGTGGTCTTCACTGATGCGCGGCTGATCGACGGCCTCGCCGACGATGCCCGAGAGCACATCGACGTCATCGTGGGTGATGACGGCCGCGTGGCATCGATCGCCGCTCATGCGCCCCGGGACTGGGCCGGCCAGGGCCACCACGTCATCGGCGAGGCCGGCTCCACCATCGTGCCCGGCCTGATCGACTGCCACGCCCACTACACCATCGACGCGCGGATCGAAGTCGCCGACGGGATCCTCGATGCCCACCTGGCGGGCCCGGCCGATGCCGCGTTCATCGGCGCCCGCAACGCCGCCGTCGCCTTGCGCGCAGGCGTCACGACGGCCCGGAGCGCGGGCGCGGCTCATAGTCGCGACATCGCACTGCGCGATGCGATCAACGGCGGGCACATCCCCGGGCCGCGACTGCTGGCCGCCGGCGGCGCGATCACGATCACCGGAGGCCACGGGTGGCAGTTCGGCTATGAGGCGGACGGCGTGCACGAGCTGGTCAAGCTTGCGCGGGCGCTGGCACGTGACGGCGTCGACCACTACAAGATCGTATCGAGCGAGGCGGCCCAGATCACGAGCAAGGTGGCGGGGGTCGCGGAGCTGACGCTTGAGGAGATCAGCGCGATCGTCCGCGAGGCGCGTCGCCTGGGGCGCCGGGTCATGAGCCACGCCCAGAGCTCCAGCGCGGTCATCGCTTCGGCGAAGGGCGGTGTCAACAGCGTCGAGCACGCCTTCCTGGCCGACCAGGCCGCCCTCGAGACGCTCCGGGAATGCGGCACGACGCTCGTCCCGACGCTGACCGTGACGGACGTCTGGAGCGACATTCCCGGCGTCAGTCAGGCGATCCGCGACAACCAGGCGAACCTCTCGGTCGTGCATCGGAAGTCGTGCGAAACAGCCATCCGCCTCGGGGTCCCCATGGCGACCGGCACCGACTGCGGCGTGCGCGGGGTCATGGCCGACATGGTCTGGCGCGAGATCTGGAACCTGCACGACCATGGCCTCTCGGCGATGGACGCGATCAAGGCGGGCACGAGCGGTGGGGCGCGGCTTCTGGGGCTGGAGGACGAGGCAGGCGTGGTCGCCGTCGGGCGTCAGGCGGACCTGCTCCTGGTCCACGGCAACCCGCTCCACGACCTGAAGCGCCTGGAGGGTCCGGCGCTGGTCATGCAGGCGGGAGCGATCGTCAGCCGGGCGGGCTGAGTCACCTTCAAGGGCGGCCGCAGATGGCAGGCCCGCACCGGAGGCCGACGGTCAGGCGACGATGCGCTCGCCGCTCTCCCTGGCGAAGAGGTGAATACTCGGTGGCCGCAGCTCAGCCCAGACAGGCTGACCAAGTGAGATCGGCAGGTCCGGCTCCACCCGTGCGACGATCGTGGCTGCGCCGATGTCCAGTTCGACGAAGGTGTCTGATCCGATGGGCTCCATCAGTCCGACCGTGGCCCCGAACGTGGCCCGTCCGGCAGGCGCTCCATCCGTATGCACGATGACGTCCTCCGCCCGCACGCCCAGCGCTACGGTGGGCCAGGAACCGTCCGCGAGCCCGAGCTGCGCAGCCGGCCCGAGCTCGATCCTCATGTTGGCGCCGATGAACGCGACGCCATCGGCGCGACGCTGCAGCGACCCATCCAGGAGGCTCATCCTTGGCTTCCCGACGAACTCCGCGACGTACAGGTTGCGCGGCTTGCCGTAGATCTCCGTCGGGGATCCGGACTGGACGATCTTCCCGTCGCGCATGACGCAGATGAGGTCGGATAGCGTCATCGCCTCTTCCTGATCATGGGTCACGAAGACGCTCGTGGTCCCCAGCGCAAGGTGGAGGTGCTTCACCTCGGTGCGCATCCGGGCGCGGAGCGCTGCGTCGAGGTTGCTGAAAGGTTCGTCGAGGAGGAAGACCAGCGGTTGCTTGACGAGGGCTCGGCCGAGCGCCACGCGCTGCTGCTGCCCGCCCGAAAGCTGAGACGGCTTGCGATGCAGGAGGTGCGCGATGTCCAGCATCTCCGCCACCGCTGTGACGCGATCGGTGATCTCGGAAGCGCTTCGTCGACGGAGCCTGAGCGAAAAACCGATGTTCTCGAAGACGGTCATGTGTGGGTACAGGGCGTAGTTCTGGAAGACCATCGCCATCCGCCGCTCGTTGGGCGGCATCCGCGTGATGTCCTCATCGCCCAGCAGGATCGTTCCAGCGTTGGGCCGGTCCAGGCCGGCGATGAGATTCAGGGTCGTGCTCTTCCCGCAGCCAGAAGGACCCAGAAGCGTCACGAAGGCACCCTCGGGGACCTCCAGGTCCAGGTCGTCAACGGCGCGGACGGACCCATAGCGGCGCGCCAGGTGTCGGAGGCTGAGCGAGGCGACGACCATTGACCCTCTCCGCGGATATCGAGGCGAGAAAGCGCCCCGAGATTGTCGACAATCTACCGGTACAATCGTCCGAGCGTCAAGGTGGGCGTGGGTATAGCCAGATCCCGTGGGGGGATCGACTCAGGACCTTGTTCTCGGGCCGCGGAGTCGGTATCGTCGCGGCCACCAACCAATGTCAGGGGAGACGGTGAGCTCAACCGCCACATCAACCAGCGGACATCGACGACATCGGACGGCTATCGCGGCGACGATCATGGTCATCGTGACGTCCATCACGTTGGTCGCCGCCGGACTGCTTCTGACCGGACCCGCAAAGGCGGAGTCGAGGCTGTGTCGCAACGTCGCGCAGGATCGGGGTCTCGCGTTTCGGGGAGCCTATGGGACGACACCGTTCGCGCTGGATCCCATGGCTGCGGTGATGCTTCGAAACATGGGCAACGGCGCCGCGATCGCAGATGTATTCGGCGACGGCAGCCTGAGCGTGCTCCTGTTGGGCCAGCTCGGGCACCCGAACCGCCTCTTCCGCAACCAGCTCGCCTTGACCGGCCAGGCCGACTTCGTCGACGTCACGGACCTGTCCGGGCTCGCGAACAATGGCGGCAGTCGCGCCGCCGCGTTCGCCGACCTGGACAACGATGGCCGGCTGGACCTGATCGTGATGAACGACTGGGACGGGAAGGAGTCCGGCAGCCCATCGAAGATCTACCGGAACGATGGTGATGGCACGTTTGCAGACGTGACCGAGGACTCCGGGTTCGCGCCCGTGGGCTATCTCGTCGGCGGGCTCTCGCTGGCCGACTACAACCGGGACGGCCTGCTGGACGTCTACGTGACCTACTGGACGATGGAGCTGGGCGGCGACCCAGCCCGCGACGCGATGGTCGTCAAGGGCCGATTTCCCGGCCAGAACCGGCTGTACGAGAACCTCGGCGGGTTTCGCTTCCGGGACGTGACCAGTGACGCTCGCCTCGGCCAGATCACTGCCGACAGCTTCAGCTCCGTCTTCGCCGACTTCACGGGCGACGGCTGGGCGGACCTGTACGTCGCGCGAGACCATCGGGCGGACATCTTCTACGAGAACATGGGAGGAACGTTCCGTGACGTGTCCACCGAGTACGGCTTGGGCCATATCGGCAACGACATGGGGATCGCCGTGGCCGACCTCAAGAACGACGGGATCCTGGACCTGTATGTCACGAACATCACGGACCCCACCGACCAGTTCGGCACCGGGGCCGGCAATACGCTGCTGATCGGCGGACGCGATCCGGACGGTGACGTGACCTACGCCGACACCGCTATATCGACGGGCGTTGACGACACCGGTTGGGGCTGGGGAGCCGCGTTCACGGATGTGGATCTCGACGGCCAGCTCGATCTCTATGTGGTCCAGGGCATGCAGGAGTTCATCGCGGCGCAGAGCCCCGGATTGAGGGATCAGACGGCGCGCCTGTTCCTTGGCGCGGCAGACGGCACATTCAAGCTTGCGGCCAACGATGGCTGCGACCTCCCGGGTGACCAACGAAGCGTGATCCCGTTCGACTACGACCGCGATGGGGCGCCCGACTTGCTCGTCACGCAGGTCGCCTATTCCGCCGTCCTGCTGGAAAACGGGACGAGCGGCCGGCACTGGCTGACGGTAGATCTGAGCCGGGCCGGAGCACTGGCGGCCGGCGCCCGCGTGACGGTCAGCACCGCCGGCGACCGCACGACCCAAGTGGCGCTCTTCGGTGGCAGTTACCTGGCCGGGATGCCGCTGGAGTTGTACTTTGGACTCGGGTCGTCCGAGGGAGCGGACAACGTCACGGTGACGTGGGCAGACGGCACCACGGTCGACCTTGGGGCGGTACCCGCGGATCAGATCCTGCGAGTCACGCCCGACGGGGTGCGGCCGTGACGATGACGCGATCGCGCATCGCGCGGTTCGGACTGATCGTCTCGATGGCGACGGGCATCGCCTTGGTCGCCACCAACCTCGTGGCCCACACGGCGCGGGCCGAAGCGCCCGCCCGTTGGCAACCGATCCTCTTGAGCCGTCCGAACGAGGTTCGGGCAGCTCCCCGTTTCGCGGTCGGATCGGCCGAGGATCTCCGAGAGCTCGACGATATCGTCGTCCGCCAGGCGCAGGCCTCGGTGTCAGCGGAACGGATCGCCTACTGGACGGCCAGTCCCAGTCCGGCACGCTGGAACGAGATCCTCCTGAACGTCGTCCGGAAGGCCAAGACCAATCCGGTCCGCGTGTCTCGCACGCTGGCTCTCTTGAACTCGGCGATGTATGACGCGATCATCGCTGCCTGTGACGCCAAGCTCGCTTACCGGCGATCGGCCCCGGCCGAGCGAGACTCGCGGATCAAGACGCTCGCCCCACCCGACGAGCTCTCCAGTCATGCCTCCGTCGACGCCGCGATCGCGGCGGCTGCCGTGGCGGTCCTTGGCACGATCTATCCGGATCGTGCCAAGGGATTCGAAGAGCAGGCCGACGAGCTGATCCAGGTCCGTCTCGCGGCGGGGACGCACACGGAGTCGGACCTCGCTGCCGGCACCGAGATCGGTGAGGCCATCGGCGCCTTGGCCATTGCACGCGCCAGGAGCGACGGCGCCGAGGTCTTCTGGCAGGGCGAGATCCCCACCGGGTCAGGCGCCTGGAAGCCAGCCAAGCCGTTTCGGAACGACCAACCGCTGGAGCCGCTCGCGGGTACCTGGCGAACCTGGCTCATGGGCAGCGGCTCCGATCTCCGGCCCGGACCGCCTCCGGCCTACCAGTCCCCGGAGTGGCAGGCCGAGGCAGATGAAGTCGTCCGGGTCAACGACCAGCTCACCGACGATCAGGTTCGGATCGCCCGGTTCTGGGCGGACGGAGCCGGTACGGATACCCCGCCCGGGCACTGGATGCGGCTCGCCATTGGATTCGCAAGCCGGGACCGTCTATCGGTAGCTGATTCGGCACGCCTGTTCACCTACCTCGCGATGGCGCAGGCGGATGCGTTCATCGCCTGCTGGGACGCCAAATTCACCTATTGGTCCGGGCGGCCGGTCGGGCTGATCCCGGGCTTCGCGTCGACGATCATCACGCCCAATTTCCCGGCTTACATCTCGGGACACGCGACGCTCTCGGGCGCAAGCTCGGTCGTCCTGGCCGCCTTCTTCCCGTCCGACGCCGCGTCCATCAGGAATCAGGCAGAGGAGGCCGCCCTGTCGCGTCTCTATGGCGGCATCCACTGGCGCAGTGATAACGAGATCGGTCTGCAGGTCGGGCGCCAGATCGGCGATCTTGCCATCGTGCGGGCCAAGCGCGATGGTGTCCTGCGGTGACGCGGGTCCGGTATCGGCGGGCCACGATGCGTCCTGCGTCCAGCACCCGACAATCACCCACAGATGTAATCACAGAGTCGATCTATGTTGACAATCGATTGTAGACAACGCCATCATGGCCCGGCTCAAGGGCCTATCGGGGACGATCCAAGGGTGGTGTGCGTGGCTTGGTTGGACGTGACATGACGGTAGTGGGTGCGGCGTTCAGTCGCGGCGCCGGCCGTGTTTCGCGCAGACTGGATCGTCTGAGCGAACGCGGGTTCGCCATGCTCGTGTCGGTCCCCGCCCTTCTGCTGGTCGGCCTGATCGTCCTCCCGCCGACGCTCGCGGTCTTCGGGCTGAGCCTCTTCCGGATCGAACTGGCCAAGGACGACCTCGTCCCATTCGTCGGCCTGCGCAACTACCTGGTCCGACTGCCGGCGGACAGCGAGGTCCTGGCAGCCATCCCGCGGACCCTGTTCTTCGCGGCGATGTCGACCGCCGTGACCCTGCCGCTGGCCCTCGTGACAGCCCTCGCGCTGAACCGCGGATTCCGCGGCGTGTCGATCTTCTTCATGGCACTTCTGATGCCGTGGGCGGTCGCATCCATCGTGGCCGGTATCTTCTGGCGATTCATCTTCGACGCCAACGTCGGGATCGTGAATGGCGTGCTCATCGGCCTCGGCTTGATGAACGAACCGTTCAACTGGCTGGCGAACACAGCGCAGGCCGTCGGCGTCGCGCTCGTCGCCCAGTCATGGCGTTCAGTCCCGCTTCTCGCGGTGCTCCTCCTCGCTGCCCTCAAGACCATCCCCGAAGCCCTCTACCGGGCGGCCAAGATGGACGGCGCGACGACCTGGGAGTCATTCCGCTTCATCACCCTGCCGGCCATGAAGAACACCCTCATCGTCGTGGGCGTCCTGCAGGTCATCATCGGCCTCCAGGTCTTCGACCTGCTGTACAGCCTGACCAGCGGTGGTCCGGGTCGGGACACGTACGTGCTCATCTACGCGATCTACACCATCTCCTTCGAGCAGATCAGCCTTGGCTACGGCGCTACCCTGACGGTCGTCCTGTTTGCGCTGATCGTCGCGGCCAGCTTCCTGATCTTGATCCTGCAGGGGCGGCGCCGCCAGGCGATCGGTCCGTCGATCGACGAGGAAGCCGACAGCGCAGCCGCCTCCCATCGCACGTCGCTGCGGCTTGGCCCACGATCCGCAACGGGCGCCTGGGCCAGCGCGGCCTATCCGGAGGAACAACGTCGGCGCAATCGGAGCCGGCTGGTGGCACCGGTCAGCCGGATCGCGTTCGGCCTGGGCGTATCGGTGCTCTTCTTCTTCTTTGCCGCCCCGATCGCCTGGATACTCATCGCCAGCCTGCAGCCGTTCCAGGCCCTCGCCCAGCAGCCGCCCGCCCTCACGACGGACCTCTGGCTTGATGGCTACAGGATCATCGCTGGCGATTCGCGCTGGGTCGGATCGCTGGCGGTCAGCCTCCAGACCGCGCTGTTGACGACAGTCCTGGTCATCGCCCTCGCCGCGCCGCCGGCCTACGCCCTGGCCCGCTACCAGCTGCCCGGCAAATCGACGGTCCTCGCCGTCTTGATCCTCGTCCAGATGGTCCCGGCCATCGTCATGGCGATCCCGGTATTGCGCATCTTCCAGATCCTGGGACTGACCGACACCGTCGCAGCATTGGTCATCGTCAACGTGGCCTTCTGGCTACCCCTGATCATCTGGCTGCTGCGCAACTTCTTCATGGATGTCCCGGTCTCGCTCGAGAAGGCCGCCCGAATCGACGGCTGCTCGCGTCTGGGGACACTATTCCGCGTCACCATTCCCGCCGCGCGCCCCGGGATCGCGGCAGCGGCGATCCTTGTTCTGATCGGTACCTGGAACGAGTTCCTGTTCGCCGTCATACTGGGCAATCGCAACGCAGTCACGATCACCCGGCTGATCACGGGCATCCAGAACTTCCCCGGCGCACTGAACCAGAACCCCCCACCCAATCTGCTCGCTGCGGCTGCCATGGTTGCCGTTGCGCCCTGCCTGCTCCTTGTCCTACTGTTCCACCGCCGGATCATCTCCGGCCTATCAGGAGGGTTTGTGAAGGGATGACGAAGACGCTGACATCAGCGTGGTCAAGCCATCATCAGCCATCGAACACGAGGACACCATGACCCAGGATAAGAACACAGCGAACGCCGTGCTGCAAACGGCCGTCACCCGCCGCGAGCTGCTCAAGGGGGGGCTCATCGCAGGCAGCGCAGCGTTCATCGCAGCGTGCTCACCCGCCGCTGTGGCATCCCCAAGCGCCGCGGCCAGCGCAGCCCCGGCAACGGCAGCCCCGGCCAGCGCAGCCCCGGCGACGGCGGCGCCGACGGCGGCGCCCGTGAGCTACGCCGGCGTCACCCTCAACAACAGCACCGGCGGCTATTCGATCCCGGCGTTCCAGCTCGGGCTGGATGCATGGAAGGCCGAGACGGGTGGTAACGCGACCTTCACGAACATCCCGTTCGACGAGAAGTCGATCAAGTACGCGAGCTTCATCGCCACGCAGGATGCCTCGTGGGATCTCCACTACACCTACGACGTCTTCATGCAGCGCTTCGGGGCACGCCTTCTGCTGCCACTCGAGGGCAACTACACCGGGGATCTGAGCGACTTCATCCAGACTGCACTGCCGGGGTTCACGTCCCAGTCCGATCAGGTCCTGCGCGGCCTGCCGATCCACTTCAGCTCCTGGCTGTGGACCTGGAACCCGGAGCACTTCACGGCCATCGGTGAGGACGGCGCCAACCCGCCCGACTCGTATGAGGCGCTCTTCGCACTCACGCCGAAGTTCGTCGAGAAGAAGATCATCCCGTGCGCTCAGCCGTGGCAGGGCGCGGGCGGGACGTTCGCGAAGCTGTACTGGACGCATATCTACAACTCGACCGGGCATCCGATGTTCAGCGACGATCGGACCCAGCTGCTGTTCGATGGCCCGGACGGCCTGGCAGCCTTTCAGACGATCGAGGCCGGCCTCAAGAGCGGCTTCTGGGATGCCAGGTACCTCAACATCACCAACGAGCACGAAGCCTATGTCGAGTTCGCCAAGGGCAACATGGCGACCGTCATGCATAGCGAGTCGGAGATCAAGCCCACGGAGATCGAGCTGGTTGCTGCTGGAAAGCTGGCGAATCGACAGTTCCCGGGCATCAAGTCCGGCATGACCGGCTCCGCCCAGGGAGCGGACGGCACCGGCGTCAACAAGTGGACCAAGCAGCCAGAGGCTTCGTGGAGCTACTTCAACCGACTGTTCACCCCGGACGTCGCGCTAAAGATCAGCCTGGCGAAGCCCGAACTGTATCCGCCGACCCGCAATTCGGTCCTCGCGGACGCCGCGGTCATCGCGGCCCAGCCGCTCATCCCCGCCCACGCGGCCCAGGCCAAGGGCGTCACCAACCTGTGGGCCACGCCGTATGACTACGCGCCGGTCTTCGACGATGTGGTCAACAAGATCATCAAGGGTGAGTATTCCGCGCAGCAGGCGCAGGATGCCGCCGTCAAGGGCGTCAACGACTTGATCATCAAGTACCTCAGCGCCTAGAACCCTCACCTGGCCGGCAGCGCCGGCCATCGATCGAACTGGCACAGGGCGAAGAGGATCTCTCGCCCTGTGCCCATGTCTGGGAGCTTCTCCATGTTCGCCAGTCTGGCCGCAGATTATCCCCGTGAACCACGAGCCGGGGAACCGGACCTGCTCGGCGACGCCGACCGACGGCTGGCCGACGGTGAGATCACGGCCGCCGAGCACGATGCCGTGACGCGCGAGGTCGTCAGGGTGGTCGTCGAGGAGCAGGAGGCGTCCGGCCTGGCGATGCTCACCGACGGCGGTGTGGCCCACGCTGATCGCCTGTTGCTGCTGGTCGAAGG